>JACCSM010000079.1 GCA_013698525.1 Rubrobacteraceae bacterium | reverse complement strand
AGCTTCCAGCTCTTGGCGACGATGCAGGCGACGGGCGCTGAGAGGGAGGGAAGGAGCGTTACCGCGGGGTCGTCCTCGGCCCGTCCGTTCGGGCGCCGGGCCCGCGTGAAGGCGACGAGCTTCGCGTTGTGGAGCGAAGAGTCGTCGAAGCCCTCGAAGAACTCGAGGTCCTTGGGGTTGGAGGCGGGGAAGCCCGCTTCGATGTAGTGGATCCCCAGAGCGTCGAGCTCGCGGGCTATGCGGGCCTTGTCTTCTGCGGTCAGGCTAACGCCCTCGCGTTGGGTTCCGTCGCGTAGCGTCGTGTCGAAAAGCGTAAGGCTCACATCACACCTTCTCCCGCCGCGACCCACTTGCTCACGGCCTTCGTTACTTCTTCGGTCGTCTTCTTTCCGCCAAGGTCGGGGGTCGAGAAATGGGCCTCGAGGGCGACAGAGACGCCCTGTTCGATGGCCTCGGCTACGTCGGGGCGGCCCAGGGAGTGGCGGAACATCATCGCTGCGGAGAGTATAGTCGCGTAGGGGTTGGCCTTCCCTTCTCCTGCGATATCAGGGGCGGAGCCGTGGACGGGCTCGAAGATGCCGGGGGAGCCCGGCTTGCCCAGAGACGCGCTCGGGAGCATTCCCATCGAGCCAGGGAGCATCGCGGCCTCGTCCGAAAGGATGTCCCCAAATAGGTTCTCGGTCAGCACGACGTCGAACCTCCTCGGGGCCTGAACGAGGTACATCGCCGCCGCGTCGACGAGGACGTGGTCGAGCTCCACCTCAGGGTAATCTTCGGCCACCTCCGAGACGACCCTGCGCCACAGCCGGCTCGTCGCCATGACGTTCGCCTTGTCCACGCTCGTCACCCGCCGCTTGCGACGCTTCGCCGCTTCGAAGGCGACCCGCGCGACCCTATCTACCTCCTCCCGCGTGTACACGCTGAGATCACTGGCCCTCTCCTCGCCTTCTTCCTTCTCCCCGAAGTAAGCCCCGCCGGTCAACTCCCTGACGATGAGCACGTCGACGCCATCGACGACTTCGCGTTTGAGGGGCGAGGAGCCGATCAGGGCCGGTATGGCAACTACGGGTCTCAGGTTGGCGAAGGCCCCGAGGTGCTTCCTTAGCCCGAGTAGCCCTGCCTCGGGGCGCACGGGCGCGTTGTCGAAGTCGGGATGCCCGACGGCGCCGAGCAGGACCGAATCAGAGGCGCTGGCGGCCTCGAGCGTCTCCTCGGAGATGGGCTCGCCTTCCTCGCGGATGGCCGTGCCGCCGATCCTGCGCTCCTCGTAGCGCACTTCGATGCCGAAGTGATCCGCCGCCGCGTCGATGACCTCGCGCGCGGCCCCGACCACCTCGGGTCCGATGCCGTCGCCTGGTAGTAATAGTATGTCGAACGTGTCTCTCATAGCGGATCCTCCTAAAACTCGGGCCTCGACACCAGCCACTCACGTCCGCCCTGACGAAGGGCGTCTCCGAGCAACTCCTCGGCCCGCTCCCCATCGACTATGTCGTCTTCTTCCCAGAGTGCGTGGAATATGTTCAGCAGGAAACCTTCTCCGAACTCCTCCAGCGCGTCCGCGCCGAGCAGGAGCAGCAGGTTCTGAAACGACATCTGATCCCCGGCGCCCGCCGGTGCGCTGAAGCCCCGCACGGTGAACCCCGGCTCTCTCTCTATTCGCGACAGATGCTCCTCCAGGGGCAGACCGACCCTGCCGGCGACCGCCGCTGAGGCGGCCTGCGGTACGAACTCCCCCAACCACGCCGGGGTCCTCACGACCTCTCGTCCGAGCAAGAACGCGTGGGCCATCTCGTGCCAGACGGTAAGTGGCAGCGTGGCGGCGGTGCGCGGCCTGAATGCGGGCGAGAGATCCCCCGGCAGCACCAGGGCTGGAGGCTCGACCGAACGGGTGAAGTAGGGGAGCCCAGGCGGATAGGGACGCGCGTTGTCGCGCGGCGCCTCTCTCCAGTCCTCGTCGGCCACGAGGTAGGCGATGATCCCGGGCGGTTCGACGGAGAGTATCCGCCCGAGCGTCCTATAGCCCTGCGCTAGATAACCAGAGAGCTCCCCGGCCTTCCCGGCCAGCCGTGGGGCGTAGAGGATGGGTACCTCAGCGTCCAGGCATTCGTAACCCGGCGGGGCGGCTTCCCGTCTCTCAGGGGCTGCTACGGCGCTACCTGCGCGTCCCACCTGGCTCCGACTATGCCAGCCGTGTAGACGTTGACGGCCCGCACGTAGGCGCGCGCAGCCGCCTCGACGACGTCCTGGGAGAGGCCGCGTCCGGCGTAATCTCCGCCCTCGAACTCGACGGAGACCCTGACCTCGCCGAGGGCGTCCTTCCCGCCCGTCACGGCGTCGATGCGGAAGTCCGTCAGCCTACCCTTTATGTTCGTTGCGGCGTCGACGGCCCGGAAGACCGCATCGACAGGCCCCTCGCCCTCGGCCTCGGCCTCGAACGTGCCCTGTTCGGCGTGGGAGATGGTGACGGCGGCCCGGCTCTGGCGGCCCGTGGCGGCGACGACCCTGAACGACTCGAGGACGAACTTGCCCTCGAAGGAGCCGACCTCGTCGGCGGCGATCGCCTCGAGGTCCGCGGCGGTCACGGTCTTCTTGTGGTCCGCTATCTCCTTGAAACGCGTGAATGCGCGCTTGAGGACCTCGCCCTCGACGTAGTAGCCGAGCTCCTCGAGGGCGTCCTTGAGCGCGTGGCGGCCCGAGTGCTTGCCGAGGAAGATGTTCGTCCCTTCCAGGCCGATGTCTTCCTTTGTCATGATCTCGAACGTTCGTCTGTCCTTGAGCACGCCGTCCTGGTGGATGCCTGACTCGTGCAGGAAGGCGTTGCGCCCGACGATAGCCTTGTTCGGAGGAACCTCGTATCCCGTGATATTCGAAACCATGCGGCTCGTGTTGGCGAGCTGGCGAGTCTCGATACCGACAGTGGCACCGTAGAAGTCAGAGCGCGTGGCTAGCGCCATCACGACCTCCTCCAGCGATGCGTTACCGGCCCGCTCCCCGATACCGTTGACGGCGACTTCGATCTGGCCGGCCCCGACCTCGACCCCAGCGAGCGAGTTGGCGACGGCCATCCCGAGGTCGTCGTGGCAGTGGACCGAGAGGACACGCTCATCGAGAGCAGGCACCCGCTCTCGAAGCTCCTTCAGGAAAGCCGCGAACTCGACCGGCGTCGTGTAGCCTACCGTGTCGGCGATGTTGACGACGTCGGCCCCAGCTTCGACGGCCGCGGCGACGATCTCGGAGAGGTAGCCTATGTCCGTGCGCGTCGCGTCCATCGGTGAGAACTCGACGTTCTCGCAGAGGTTCTTGGCGAAGGCGACGGCCTCGCCGGCCCTCCGCAGGATATCTTCCTGGTTCGAGCGCATCTGGTGTTCTATGTGCAGGTCACTCGTGCCTACGAAGGTGTGGATGCGTGGCCTCTGTGACCACTGAACCGCCTCCCAGGCACGAACGATGTCCTGCTCGTGGATGCGGGCGAGGCCCGTGATCCTCGGCCCCTTGACCTCCGAGGCGATGCGGCTTACGGACTCGAAGTCCCCGTCGGAGGTGATCGGGAACCCGGCCTCGATTACGTCAACCTTCAGGCGGGCGAGCTGGCGGGCTATCTCTACCTTCTCTTCTACAGACAGCGAGATGCCTGGCGACTGCTCACCGTCGCGGAGGGTAGTATCGAAGATCTCTACTCTACGCATGTGTCTCTCATCCTTCCTACATCGAATACGGACTGCGGATCTCGGGAGATCGGTGGCCGCCTGGCGCGAGCCGGCTAGAGAGCGGGACGGGTAATTCGCCCTGAGGCCACCCTGGTTAGTCGTAGGATGAAAAGAGACGAAAGCACGTTCTTAAGAGCCAACCTTCATGAGGGGCGGCAGTATCTCACTGCCTCGCTCCTTCCGCAACCTCGACGGCCACGGTCCAGTCGGCGTACTCTTCCCACCCGCCGCGCGCGGCCCTGAAGTACAACTCCTGCAGACGCTCGGCGACGGGACCTATGCTGCCCGTCCCGACGGGACGGTCGTCGACCTCGACCACGGGTGCGATCTGGAACCCCGTCCCCGAAAGGAAGACCTCGTCAGCGGCGTAGAGCTCCGTACGGCCCACCTCGCGTTCTATGACAGGTATCTCGAGCTCCTTGCCTGCGAGCTCCATGACGGCGTCGCGCGTTATGCCCTCGAGGATGTCAGCCGTGACGGGCGGTGTGATGAGCTGGCCCTTCCTGACGAGGAAGATGTTCGCCGCGCTCGCCTCGGAGACCTGGCCGTCCTGGGTGAGGAAGATCGCGTCGTCGTAGCCTGCCATGTGCGCCTCATCGACCGCGAGCGCCGTGTTGACGTAGGAGCCTGTGCACTTGGCGCGCGCGGGGATGGCGTTGTCCGGCGTCCGCCGCCAAGAAGAGACACAGACCTTCAGGCCAGTAAGCTCGACGTAGTTGGCCATGGGGACCGTGAAGATTGATAGTTCGGTCTTCCCCTTCAGGTTCACCCCGACGGACTCGGCGGCCTTGTAAGCCAGGGGACGTATGTAGGTGTCCTCGCGCGGGGCGTTGCGCTTAAGGATCTCCAGCGTAACATCACAGAGTTCGTCGACGGTACTAGGCAAGTCTATACGTAGCAGCCGGCAGGACTTCTCGAAGCGCTCGAAGTGTTCGCGTATCTTCAGGACCTGCAACGTCCCGCGCTCCTCGCTCCAGTACGCCCTTATGCCCTCGAAGACGCCCGTGCCGTAGTTCAGGGCGTGCGTCGCCGGCGAGAGGCGTATATCGCCCATCCTGACAAGCTCGCCGCCGTGGTAGGCCCACTCGGCATCGGACGCCGCGAACGCTTTACGACTCATAGGTTCTCACCTCCAGCGGAGCCAGCGGGCGTCTCGATACCCTCGGCCGCGAGTGCCCGCAGCTCCTGTCCGACCTTCTCGACCTGCGACTCGGCCTCCCTGCGGCGCATCGCGAGAAAGCTGGACCCCCCGGCCTGGTTCTCGAGCACCCAGTCTTTGGCCCACTTGCCGCTCTGGATATCCGCGAGGATGGAACGCATCCTCTCTTTGGCGGCTTCGTCGATGATCTTCGGCCCCGCCGTGTAGTCGCCGTACTCGGCGGTGTTCGAGATCGAGTAGCGCATCCCCGCAAGCCCGCCCTCGTAGATCAGGTCGACGATGAGCTTGAGCTCGTTTACGCACTCGTAGTAGGCGAGCTCGGGTTGGTAGCCCGCCTCGACGAGAGTCTCGAACCCGGCTGTAAGGAGCGCCGTCAGCCCGCCACACAACACCGCCTGCTCGCCAAAGAGGTCCGTCTCGGTCTCCTCCGCGAAGGTGGTCTCGATGATGCCGGCGCGGCCGCTCCCGATGCCGCGGGCGTAGGAGAGGATCACATCCCGAGCCTGCCCCGAGGCGTCGCTCTCGACCGCGAAGAGCGATGGCATCCCTTTGCCCTCGACGTACAGACGCCTCAACACGTGTCCTGGGCCCTTGGGGGCGACGAGACCGAGGTCGACTTCGGGTGGAACGGCGATCTGGTTGAAGTGGATGTTGAAGCCGTGGGCGAAGAGCATGAGATCTCCCTCGGAGAGATTCGGCCCGACCTCGGCCTCGAAGACGGCGGGTTGCTTCTCGTCGGGGAGGAGCATCATCACCACGTCGGCCGCCCGTACGGCATCAGCGATGGTCTCGACCCGCAGCCCGTCCCCTTCTGCCTTGGGCCAGCTCTTGGAGCCCTCGTAGAGCCCGACGGTCACGTCGCAGCCGGACTCCTTCAAGTTCAGGGCGTGGGCGTGACCCTGGCTGCCGTAGCCGAGGATCGCGACCTTGCGGTTTGTGATCTCATTCCCTATGTCTCCCTCACGGTATACCCGTGCCATCTAGACTCCTCCCTCGGGACGGGCCACAGGACCCAGCCTGACAACGTCTCGGGCGCCAAGGGTGGCGAGAAAGTCATCGACCTTCTCGGAAGCCCCTGACGCCACGACCGTGCCTTCGTCTTCGTGCGCTTCGATGCCAGATCGCTCCGCCGCCTCACGCCAATCTCCCGAGGTCGAGATCATGGCCACCTCTATCGTCTCCGCCGGTCCCGCTTCACTTACGTCTTCGAGGGCCGAGATGAGGGCCGTGTAACGAAGCGCCGACTCGGGCTGGCAGTCGAGCAAAATCGTGGCCCGCATTCCGTCACCATCCCGTCCGAGCGTGAAGCCCGCGACGGGCATCCTCTTGTTCTGCAGCGTCATAAGGAGCCTGTTCAGGGCGAGCATGCCGCCGGTGAAGCGGACCTCGATGGTATTCATGGCGACGCCCGTTGCCGCTTCAGGCACCGTCTTCCTCGATCATCTCGTTGACGGACATGCCTGATGGGATCATGGGGTAGACGTTCGCCTCGGGGTCGATGTGGAAATCAAGGATGGTGCAGCCTTCCTGCTCCTGCGCCCACCGCACGGCGACGCCGACGTCGGCGCCCTCGCTGACGGTGCGTCCGGCGAGCCCGTAGGCGGCGGTCAACTGCTCGTAGTCGGGCCCTGTTATGGGTGTCTCCGAATAGCGGCGGTTGTGGAAGAACTGCTGCCACTGTCGGACCATCCCGAGGTAGCCGTTGTTCAGGACGGCGACCTTTATGTTCAGCCCGAAGTCCCTTATCGTGGCGAGCTCCTGTATATTCATCTGGATGCCACCGTCGCCGGCTATGACCCAGACCGGGTCTTCAGGATAGGCGAAAGCCACGCCCATGGCCGCCGGCAGCGCGAAGCCCATCGTACCGAGGCCCCCGCTCGTGATGTGGCTGTTGGCCTTGGTGAACTCGAAGAACTGGGCAGCCCACATCTGGTGCTGTCCCACGTCGGTGACGAGCCGCAGGTCCGGGCCCGCGGCGGCCTTTATGGCCTCCATAACCTGTATAGGACCGTACTCGTCGCGCGCCGACTCCTTGCGGCGCCTCTCGGGCTCCTGGGTCTTCGCCAGTTCCTCGCGCCACAGCCCGCATCCTTCGCTCTCGTCGGGGGCATCCAGGTGTCCTAGGATCGAACGCATCGCGGCCTTCGCGTCTGCGGCGATACCTACGGTCGGCTTTATGACCTTGCCGAGCTCCGAGGGGTCGACATCGATGTGGATGATCTTCGCTTCTCTTGCGAACTTGTGGGCCGCGCCCGTGATCCTGTCGTCAAAGCGCATCCCGACCGCGAACAAAAGGTCGGAGCGGTCTATAGCGCGGTTGACGCTGGCCTGCCCGTGCATCCCGGGCCAGCCCAGATACAGCGGATGGTCGTCGGGGAAGGCGCTTATGCCTAGCAGCGTGGTCACGACGGGGATGCCCGTCCTCTCGGCGAGCAGCCTGAGCTCCTTCTCGGCGCCCCCCAGCGTGACGCCATGTCCGGCCAGGATCAGGGGCCGCTTCGCGCTCCGCAAGAGCATCGCGGCCCGCTCGAGCCCCGGCGACTCCACAGGAGGCGGCGCCTCTCGCAGACGACGGTAGCCGTTGTCGTTCGTGGCCGCGAACTGCACGTCCTTGGGCACGTCAACGAGAACAGGTCCAGGCCTGCCTGAGCGGGCGATCTCGAATGCCCGCCGCATCGTCGGGTAGAGCTCGTCGGGGTCCTCGACCAGGAATGAGTGCTTGGTAAAGGGCAGCGTCATGCCCATGACGTTCGTCTCCTGGAAGGAGTCCTTACCGAGCGCGGGACGTCCGACCTGGCCTGTGATCGCCACCAACGGCACGGAGTCCATCTGGGCCGTGGCGAGCCCCGTAACCAGGTTGGTAGCCCCTGGTCCGCTCGTCGCCACGCACACCCCGACCCTGCCCGTCGCCCTGGCGTAGCCGTCAGCCGCGTGGGCCGCTGCCTGTTCGTGGCGGGTGAGGATGTGTTTCAGTGGGTAGTCCCCGAGGGCGTGGTAGAAGGGCATGATCGCGCCGCCAGGATATCCGAAGAGGTAATCGACCCCTTCGTCGAGTAGCGCCTCGCACATGGCCTCGCTGCCCGTGCGCGGCTTGTATTCGATGTTGAATGCTGTGTTTTCCACGGTTTACCCCGTTCTGATAAGAGACCTTGCCTCGACCTTGCCGAAGAACGGGGCCTGCCCGTCTTGCGGCTCTAGGCGGACCGGAGAACGCCGTCCCGGCCCGCCAGGCTAATTAGTCGTAGGGCGGACGGTACGGCGACCGTGGATACTCGTGGGTGGATGGGCGGAGCGAGCAGGCGCGAGATCTTGAGCATCAAGCCCGAGA
>JACCSM010000077.1 GCA_013698525.1 Rubrobacteraceae bacterium | reverse complement strand
TTCGGCGCAATCTCACTTCTTAGACCTCTGCAATATGTTGGGCAAGCCTACCCCGGCGGAAGCCGACCCGGAAGGGGATTTCTACACTTTCGAGCGGAGAGTGAAGAAGACGGGAGTCGAGGCCGGCAAGGGCTTCGCGGACGTTTGGTATAGGGGACATTTCGCGTTCGAGTACAAGGGCAAGCACAAGGATCTCGAAGCCGCCTACGACCAGCTCCTGCGCTACCGGGAAGATCTGGGCAACCCGCCGCTCCTCGTCGTGTGCGACATCGACCGCTTCCAGGTACACACGAACTTCACCAACACTGCAAAACGGGTCTACGCGTTTACCAACGAGGAGTTGCCGGAGCCGGAGAATCTCCGCGTGCTGCGTGCCCTGTTCGAGGCTCCGGCCTCTCTAGCGCCGGAGAGGACTTCAGAGGGCGTTACCGAGGAAGCCGCCAGGAAGTTCGCGCAACTTGCCGATGGGCTGCGATCTCGCGGGGTCGATTCGGAGCGGGCCTCGCACTTCCTGAACAAGCTCCTTTTCTGCCTGTTCGCCGAAGACGTGGGACTGCTACCGGAGGGGCTCTTCACCAAGATCATAAGCCGCACCCGGCGCAACCCGGAGCGGTTCGCGCAGTACGCCGGACAGCTCTTCAATTCGATGTCGGAGGGTGGAGACTTCCTATTGGAGGACATCCCCTGCTTCAACGGCGGGCTATTCGCAGACGGCGACACGCTCCCGCTTGAAGACGGCGAGCTACAGATACTCGCCGATGCCACGAAGCTCGACTGGGGATCTGTGGAGCCTGCGATCTTCGGCACGCTCTTCGAGCGATCCCTGGACCCCGGCCAGAGGGCTCGGCTCGGAGCGCACTACACGAGCAGAGAGGACATCCTCACGCTGGTAGAGCCGGTCCTCATGGCTCCCTTAAGAAGAGAGTGGGCCAGGGTGCAAGAGGAGTCGGAGAAGCTCTTCGAGGGCCTGCATCCGACGAATACTGCCTCCAGGAACAGGACGCTCAGGAAAATCGAGGCCGGGCTGATCGGCTACCTGCAAAGGCTCCGCACGATCCGCGTGCTAGATCCGGCGTGCGGTTCGGGAAACTTCCTATATGTCAGCCTCAAGCAGCTATTGGATCTGGAGAAAGAGGTATCCACGTTCGCGGAGAAGCTCGGTATCGGGCACTTCTTCCCGGAGGTGAGCCCGGAGCAACTCTGGGGGATAGAGACGAGCCCCTATGCTCACGAACTGGCGCAGGTAGTAGTCTGGATCGGCTACTTGCAGTGGATGGTAGACAACGGCTTCGGCACTCGCCAAGAGCCAATCCTCGGGCCTATGACGAACATCCTGTGGATGGATGCGATCCTCGGCTACGACGAGGGCGGCAGACCAGTAGAACCGGAGTGGCCCGAAGCGGACGTGATCGTCGGCAACCCGCCGTTTCTCGGTGGAAGTAAAGTGCGTGGAGAACTAGGGGATGAATATATTGGAAGCCTTTGGGAATTGTACAAAGGCCAAGTCCCAGGCTTCGCTGATCTCGTCTGCTACTGGTTTGAGAAGACTCGCCAACAAATCGAGAAGAGTGATGCAGTTCGCGCTGGTCTTCTGGCAACCAATTCTATCCGGGGCGGAGTAAACCGCCGCGTTCTAGAGCGCATCAAGCAGTCAGGCGACATCTACTTCGCAGAGAGTGACCGAGCCTGGATCTTGAATGGCGCGGCAGTGCGCGTCTCAATGGTCGGCTTCGATCAGGGTGCTGAAAAAAGCCGAATATGCGATGGCGTGCCTGTAGACACAATTAATGCCGATTTGACAGGCACTGTTGATCTTACTAGTACTGAGAAGCTCGAAGAGAATCGAGGACTCTGTTTCTTTAGTATTAAGAAGGGTGGTCCATTTGATGTTACTGGCGAAGTAGCACGTCGCTGGTTGGAGCTCCCCGCTAACCCAAACAATCGGCCTAATAGTGATGTTGTAAAGCCCTGGTACAACGGTATAGATGTCGCGCGTCGGCCACGCGACATGTGGATCGTAGACTTTGGCCCTGATAGAACTGAGCAAGAAGCGACCTTATATGAAGCACCATTCGAGCATGTCTACACATACGTCAAACCTATACGGGACGAGAATCGGCGTGAGCGACGGCGCCGCATTTGGTGGCTGTTTAGTGAAACCGCTCCGGGGATGCGTCGCGCTCTCGCCGGCTTGCCACGTTTTCTGGCAACACCAGCCGTCTCAACTCATCGGTTGCTTGTATGGATTGACGCAGCCATCGTTCCAGATCAACAGTTGATAGTTTTCGCGCGCGATGATGATTACTTCTTCGGGGTGCTCCACTCGCGGGCACACGAACTGTGGTCGCTCAGGATGGGGACCTCGCTGGAGGATCGGCCCCGCTACACGCCGACGACGTGCTTCGAGACGTTCCCGCTGCCGTGGCCCCCGAGGGAGGAATTGGTGGATGATCCGGTAGCCGAGGAGATCTCAGCCGCCGCGAAGCGCCTGGACGAGCTGCGGCGAAACTGGCTGAACCCGGAAGGCATAACGGAAGCCGAGCAGAAGAAGCGAACGCTCACCAACCTGTATAACGCCCGCCCCGCATGGCTCCAGAACGCACACGACCGACTGGACCGGGCGGTATTCGCAGCCTACGGATGGCCGTCTGACATCTCCGATGAGGACATCCTGACGAACCTGCTGACGCTAAACCAGGAACGCTCCAAAGTCCAGGCGCAGGCTGGCAGCTAGAGCTCGGCTCCCAAAACCCCGATAATGTCATAGTGTCCCGAACCCGAACAAGCCGTCCCCTGGGCACGAAACGGCCGAAGCCCCGAAGGGACACCGACCCAATAGCGCCTCTACTACTTCAGACGATTCTTGATTGCCCTCATGGCCTTGTCCACGCCGCTTTCCGAGCCTCCAGTGTGCTTGCCCTTACTGTTACCGGATGCCTTGCCCTTAGCGGCGCTCATTGCTGCCTCCTTGATCTTCTTACCTATGCTGGCCATGTTGGCCGCCTTTCTCTGAGGTGTGTTTCTGCGGTTATCGGCCGGTAACCCGGCTAGTTAGACCGTAGAGACGTTATCCGCCTGCATCCCCTTGCGGCCCTGGCTTGGCTCGTAAGAGACTTTGCTCCCCTCTTCGAGGGACTTGAAGCCGGTCCCCGATATACCCGTGTGATGGACGAAGAGATCCTCGCCACCATCGTCGGGAGAGATAAAGCCGTAGCCCTTCTCATCGTTGAACCACTTCACTGTTCCTTGGGCCATAACTGGAGCCCACCTTTCTGTTCCTGGGCTCCACCGCAATAAAAAAGCCGCTCCTCTTGTTGAGGGCGGCGCTCCGGTCACCATAAAACCCACAATTTCTAACCACGTCCCTACCTTATCACAATCAAGGCCGGAGCCCGGCAAAGTCTGGC
>JACCSM010000051.1 GCA_013698525.1 Rubrobacteraceae bacterium | reverse complement strand
CACGGAGATGAAGAAGCTCCCCGAGGAGGAACAGCTCGAGTACGAGGCCAAGCAGGGCTACCCCGTTCCGTTCGTGGAGATACGCGCCCGCGGCGACGAGGGCTTCGTGCCGTGGGACGGCGAGACGATGGGCGAGCTGGAGGTTCGTGGCCCGTGGGTCGCGAGTTCGTATTACGAGGCCCCGGAGGGTGACGACAAGTTCACGGACGACGGGTGGTTCAAAACGGGGGACGTCGTCACCATAGACCGTTTCGGGTTCATCCAGATCACCGACCGCAGCAAAGACCTCATAAAGAGCGGTGGGGAGTGGATCTCCTCGGTCGAGCTGGAGAACGCCCTTATGGCCCATCCCGCCGTCTCCCAGGCCTGTGTGATCGCCATCCCCCACGACAAGTGGGACGAGAGGCCTCTGGCCGCCATCGTCCTTGTGGAAGGCGAGAGCGTGACGGAGGACGAGCTGCACGGCCACCTCGAAGAAGACTTCGCAAAGTTCTGGCTGCCCGACGCCTACGAGTTCGTCGAGACCATCCCGATGACCGCAACGGGCAAGTTCCAGAAGTTGAAGCTGCGCGAGCAGTTCGAAGGCTACACCTCCCCCAAGAGCTAGGGTGAAGGTCATCGGTGCCGGCTTCGGCCGGACGGGCACGATGTCGCTGAAGATCGCGCTCGAAACCCTTGGCTTCGACCCTTGCTACCACATGACCGAGGTCTTCGCGTACCCCGAGCACACGGGTTTCTGGATCTCTGCCTGGCGACGTGAGCCAGCAGACTGGGAAGGGGTTCTCGGGGTCTACGAGGCGGCCGTGGACTGGCCGGCCTGCACTTTCTACGAGGAGCTCATGGAGCGGCACCCCGACGCGAAGGTGATCCTGAGCGTCCGCGACCCCGAGCGCTGGTACGAGAGCGTGCGGAACACCATCTACGAGTTGAGCGTGATCGTTCCCCGCCACCCCATATACCGCATCGGCTACACGTTTGTCAGGCTCTTCGTTTTCCGCGGGCCCGGGAACATCAACCTGGCGGATGAGATCATCTGGCAGGGCACTTTCGACGGCCGCTTCGAGGACAAGGACCACGCCATAGAGGTCTTCGAACGCCACAACGCGGAAGTCCAACAGCGCGCTCCCGAGAACAGGCTACTGGTCTACGATGTAAAGTCGGGCTGGGGACCCCTGTGTGAGTTCCTCGGAGTCGAAGAGCCAGACGAACCGTTCCCCCGCACGAACGACACGGCACAGATGCGACGCAGGCTGCAGGAAATAAAAGCCATCTCCATCGTCGTGCCCACGACCCTGACGCTCTCGGTCGCGGCTGCTCTTGTGCTGCTCCTCAGACGCGCCAGACCCTGAGACGAGGTACCGGCCTCACCGCAAAGCCCCGAGGGCGATGCTGACGGCGTCGTCGAGCACCGCACGGTCGAATCCCGCCCTGGCGAGAACCCGCAGGCCATACAACGTATTGACCAGAAAGCGGGCCAGCGCCTTCGGGTCGCTATCAGCCGAGATCTCCCCGGCCTTCTTGGCCCGCGTTAGGGCATCCTCGAAAGCATCCTCCGTGCGGCTGACGTAGCGGTAGATCCTGCCAGCCACCTCCGGGTCGTGCGGAGCAAGCTCGACCGCGGAGTTGGCGAGCAGACATCCCCGCCGCACTTCGGGGGCTACGAGCCCGTCGACCGACCGCCGGAAGACTTCTTCGATCGCTTCGAGGCCGGATTCCTCGAGTACCTCCTCTATCCACGATGTTCGCACCTCCCGGAACCGGTCGAGGGCGGCCAGGAAGAGGGCATGCTTGTCCCCGAAAGTGCCGTAGAAACTCCCGCGACCTATACTCATAGCATCGAGCAACTCGCGCATGGAGGCCGCTTCGTATCCCTTGCGCCAGAAGAGGTCCATCGCAACGTCGAGCGCCTCCTGAGGCTCGAAATCCTTGGTCCTGGGCATCCCCTCAACTCCCGGTCTGCGCGCGTGCCGCGAAGCTCGGTGCGGGACGCTCGACGATGGGCCAGTGCAGGCCAGCGGCCACGAAGGCGAGAACGATGCCGGCCCACCACACCGGCATGAAAGAGCCGGTTTGCTCGATGGCGAGGCCACCGAGCCAGACCCCGAGGAACGCCCCTACCTGGTGGCTGAGGAATACTATCCCGAAAAGCGTCCCGAGGTTCCTCGTCCCGAACATCACGGCGACGAGCCCCGAGGTCAGCGGTACCGTCGAAAGCCACAGTACTCCCATCGCGGCTGCGAAGACGAGCACCACAGTCGGGGTCGGAGGCAGGGTGATGAAAAGCGCGATGACGACGGCCCTCGAGAGGTAGATCCCGGCGAGCAAACGCCGCTTGCTGTGGCGTGCGCCGAGGACTCCCGAGCCGTATGACCCCACGATGTTGAACAAGCCGATAAACGCCAACGCCCACGCCGCCACCGCTGGCCCTGCGGTGTCCATCCCCCCGTGCGAGTGCCCCGCGGCGACGGCGATGTGGGCAGGCAAATGCGTCGTTATGAACGCCACGTGGAAACCACACACGAAGAATCCGGCAACGAGCAGTAAGTAGCT
>JACCSM010000041.1 GCA_013698525.1 Rubrobacteraceae bacterium | reverse complement strand
GCTCGTAACGGCCCACTCCGGCGCGCTGGCAGGGGACGACGCCGCCTACGAAGCCCTGTTCGACGCGTACGGTGTGGCCCGCGTCGGGACGCTCAACGAGATGGCCGACCTCGTTGAGCTCCTCGGGACGGGGCGCCGCGCCGCTCCTGGAGGCCTCGCCGCCATCCTAGACTCAGGAGGAGAGCGGGCGCACCTGGTCGACGCCGCAGCCGACCTCGACGTTCCCCTGGCCAGGCCGTCCAAAGAGACCTTGCAGAGCATCGCCGCACGGCTGGAGCCGGGTCTGCCGGCCACCAACCCACTGGACGCCTGGGGTACGGACAACGACCCATACAACATCTTTCTGGACTGCTCCAGGCATCTGGCCGATGACCAGGATACGGGGGCTTTCGCCTACGTGGTGGACCTGCACAGCGACAGGGCGGAACGGGGTCACGCCTGGGCCGCCGAACGGGTCTGGAAGTCGACCAACAAACCGTTCGCGGTGGTCTGCGGCGTAACTAGCGCGATCCAGGATAGCGCCGCAGCACGCCTGCGCTCCTTCGGTGTCCCTGTGCTTGAGGATGTCGCGTCCGGCCTGCGCGCCTTTCTGCGCCTCTTCGAGCGGCGCGATGCCCGCGCGCTGCTGCCCCTTGCGCCCCCTGATCCGGTGCCGCGGGAGACCGTACGGCGTTGGCGCGAAGTCCTGGCCGCGGGGGAACGTCTTGGGGAAGCCAGCGCCCTGGAGATGCTCGCGGACTACGGGGTGCCTGTGGCGCGTACCGCCGCAGCGGCCGACCTCGAAGGGGTCCTTGCCTCCGGGAGGCGCCTCGGCTACCCGGTCGCCCTGAAGACGGCCGCAGCGTTCCACAAGACGGAAGTCGGCGGGGTGAAGCTGTGTCTCGGAGACGAAGACGCCCTGGCCGCAGCATATCGGGAGATGTCCTCACGCCTCGGCCCCGCTGTCACGGTACAGGAGATGGTGGAGCCAGGCGTCGAGATGGCGCTCGGGGTGGCGCGCGACCCCCAGTTCGGCCCGCTCGTGATGATCGCCGCCGGCGGCGTGCTGATCGAGACGCTCGGCGACAGGCGTCTCGCCCTGCCACCCCTGGACGAGGTACGGGCCCTGCGACTCATCGACCGGCTCGCCGTCCGTCCCCTGCTCGAGGGGGTCAGGGGCGCACCGCCGGCGGACGTGAACGCGCTGTCCAGAGCTTCATCGCGGCTCTCCCTGCTAGCCACGGACCTTGGAGACCTCATCGGCGCCATCGACGTCAACCCGATAATCGTCGGCCCGCACGGATGCGCTGCGGTCGACGCCCTGGTCGAGCCTCGCGGCTACCCGAGCGCTACCGAACCTGCTTGGAGGCACGGTCCGGCGGGGTCCAGTCCGGTATCTGCGCGACCCGGCCTTCGAGGTATCCACGGGCCACCGTGGCCACGAACTTGCCCGACGTCGACTCGTCCGGTGAGAGCGGCCCCTGCCGGTAGCCACGCGAAGAGGCGCCCCTCTGAACGCCCTCGCAGGCTCCCCAATCCTGTCCGTTGGTGGTGTCCCAGAACTCGCTGGCGTAGGAGGGGTCGAACCCCTCGGACTCGACCGCCTTCTTCGAGAACAGCCACTCGCACTCCACGGCGGTCCTGTCGGGCGCGATGGGCCTTAGGCGGTGGGTCATCACGTAGTCAGGATGGAGGCTAATGAGCAGGTTCGGGAAGAGCTGGTAATAGTACACTTCCCTCTTCTGGAGATCCGTCAGGTGCGGCAGCATCGGGGCGAAGCTCTCGCCGGTGAGCGACATGGTATCGGCGTGATCCTCGAGCTCCATGGACCCGCCGAACCAGATCCCCCGCGCCTCGTGGTCCTCACCGCTCTTCGGCGGGCTCACCTTGCAGAGCTCGGGATGGATGGAAGCGCAGTGGTAGCACTCGTGGTAGTTCTCGACGAGTATCTTCCAGTTCGCCTCTATCTCGTAACAGCGCCTGGCAGCGGTCACCAACTCCCCGGAGCGGTGGTTCCCGATCCTCTCCCCCAGATTACCCACGTGCTCCTCGAACGGAGGCGCGTCCTCGCTCGCGTTCACGAATAACCACCCCTCCCACTCCACGACCGGGACCGGTACGAGCGAGTAGTCAGCCCTGTCGAACCCTGCTAGCTGGCCGAAACCCGGAGCCCCCTGCAATCTCCCGTCCAGCCCGTAAGCCCACGCATGATACGGACAGCGGATGAACCTGCCGCTCGCCGCCTCGCCTACCTCAGCGAGCACGTGCCCGCGGTGGCGGCACACGTTGTAGAAGGCCCGCAGGTCTCCCTCCTCGTCTCGCGTAAGGAGCGCGGACTCGTGGCCGAGCGCCACAGCACACCGGTCCCCCGCACCACGCAAGTCCTCAGAGCGTCCGACGCACACCCAACTCTCGTCGAAGAAGTGCTCCATCTCCCACTCGAGTACCGAAATGTCGGTGTAAGCCTCAGCGGGCAGGCTCATCTGCCCCTCGGAGTTCAACGACAAAGATAGCAATTCGCGGTCTATGGGCACCATGAACACTCCCTTTCCGACCCTTCAGTTACACGCTTCTCGATAGCCTCGCCCCAAGCAGGCGGCCAACCGGCACGCCGGTTGCCCCAGCCCGCCAGCTTCAGTATAATTTACTTTGAATGATGATTCAAGAATACAGCCTGGTTAGGTCGTTGTTTCCGGTCCGTCGTGGCACGTACTGCCTGGCCGAGCCCGGAGAATTCGGTAGTGGAGGGTGCCGCGTGCGGTCGTCCGTGGCGACGAGGCGACCGCGCCGGCGTTCTATTGAATTGCTGTTCAAGGGTGGTGTGACGTTCGGGCTGCTGGGCGCCCGTGGACGGGCCTACGGCGGGTGTGGTGTGGGCGACGGATCTTGAGGAGGAGTCGGGCATGACGGTTTACGATGTCGTTGTGGTTGGTGGTGGAAACCTTGGGTTATGGACGGCGCACCGGCTGGCGCGTCGTGGGTTCGGGCGGATCGCGGTGTTGGAGCGGGGTTGGGCCGGGGGCGGGGCGACGAGCCGTTCGGCCGGCGTGGTCCGCCAGCAGGGTGGTTCCGAGACGGCGGCGAAGCTTGGCAAGCTCTCTCGGGAGTTGTATCTGCGGCTGGGGGACGAGTTGGGCCTCGATTCCGGTTTTCGGGAGACGGGGTACTACATCGTTGCGGAGACAGAGGAGGAGAAGGAAGGTTACCTGCGGCTGGTCGAGGTGCGGCGGGCCGCCGGGGTCGAGAACGGGTGGGTCGAGCCGGAGGAGGGCAGGGGGCGGTTCCCCGATCTGAACTGGGACCGGTTTGTGGGGGCGACGTACACCCCGGATGACGGTTACGTCCACCCGCAGGTGGCGGTCAGGAACGCGACCTGCGCGGTGCTCTTTGATGATGCGGTTGACCTCTTCGAGATGTGCGAGGTGACGGGCGTCGGCCAGAAGGGCGGCCGCTACTCTGTCGAGACTGTACAGGGCACCTTCGAGGCGGAGCGGGTTGTGGATGCTGGCGGGCCGCGGGGGGCGCGGGATGTCGGACGGATGGTCGGGGTGGAGGTTCCGGTGATGGCCGTGCGGCACCAGATCGTCAGCTTCCCTTCCGTGGCCGAGGGGGCCGAGCATCCGTTCCCGCTGGTGTTCAACGTGGGCAAGGGTTACTACTGGCGGCCCGAGGAGCAGGGCGTCTTGCTTGGCATGAGCAACCCCGTCGACGAGGCTGACGAGACGGGGCGCTACCAGATCGACTTCGACTGGGATTACTACGAGGGGTTGCGCCCTGATTGGGAGTCAGCACACCCGGCGCTCGGGGGCTTGCCGGTATCGCGGGCGTGGGCGGCGTCCATCGACTACACGCCTGACCACCTCCCTATCATCGACGAGCCGGCGGACGGTTTCTACGTCCTGGCGGCGGGGGGACACGGGATGATGTGGGGACCTGCGCTCGGGGAGAAGATGTCCGGACTCATCTCCGAAGGCACCGTCGAAGACCTGCCCCAGGAGGACATAGAGCTCGCGCGGTTCTCGCGGGAGAAAGACCCGAACAGGGTAGAGGACACCATCGCCCTGCCCTTCCCCAAAAAGTAGAAGAGGAGATAGAGCTGTGACGAAGGCGCCGCAGATGTCGGCCGAGATTCCGGAAGAAGTAAAGGCGTTGAAGGCCCGCATCGCAGAGTTCGTGAGGGAGGAGCTTCATCCGTTCGAGGCGGAGATCGCGGAGCGAGGTGAGATCGACGAGGAGAGGCTGCTGGCGCTGCGCAACAAAGCGCGCGAGGCCGG
>JACCSM010000623.1 GCA_013698525.1 Rubrobacteraceae bacterium | reverse complement strand
GCTCGGCGAGGTGATCGAACATATCCGGCCGCGCCTGCTCACCTTCCGCGACGAGCGCGGCAAGGAATTGTTCGACCTGCCCGAGGCGCCGCGCCTCGACCCTGATACCCAGGCTCCGCCGCGCTTTTTGCCCGAGTTCGACAACCTGATCCTCTCCCACGCCGATCGCAGCCGCGTCATCGCCGAAGAGTACCGTAAGGTGATCGCCTCGAAAAACGGTATGGTCCCGGCCACCTTCCTCGTCGACGGCTTTGTGCAGGGAACTTGGAAGACTGAGCGGAGTCGTGATAGGGCCACTCTCGAGATCGAGCCTTTCGAGCCCCTGGCCAGAAAGTCTCGCGACGCCTTGGCCGAGGAGGGAGAGCGGCTCATCCGTTTCACGGGGGAAGGCGCCGAAACCTTCGAGATCCGGTTCGCCGAGCCCTTGAGAATCCACGGGACGTCCTGACAGAAACGGATCTGACGCTAACCATCGTCCTTTCCAGCTCGCCGTCCGTCTTTAGAGATGCTGCTTCACCTGGGCGCCGGCTGGAATCTGCGTTGCTCGTCGCGGTCTCCGTTCACAGGGCTCTGTACAGGTCCGTCCACGGCCTGCCCAGCGAACTGAGGAAGAAGCGCAGGATCTCGAGCAGCATCGCAGCCGGGCGCTCGGCCCACGAGAGTCCCGGCTGCGGGGGTCGTCCGAGAAGATAAAGGGAGATCTGCAGGTGCCTCCACAGTATTCTGGCCTCTGCCGTCTCGTCTTCCTGAAGAGGAACCACCTCCCGATATCCCTCGAGCATGAAAGGCACCGCCCTGAGCGGTATCCCGGCGAAATCGTAGGCAGCATCTCCCCAGCCGCACGCTCCCCAGTCGATCAGGGCGAGGTACGTCGGCGGGTCGGGACGTACCATCACGTTGGTCGTCTGCAAGTCTCCATGTCGGAAACGCCTCGGTAGCGGGGCGAGCGCGAACGGCGCCAGCAGATCGAGCCATCCCGAAAGCCACCGAGCCTCCTCGGAGGTGAAGTACCCGGCCGATGCCAACTCGTCAGGCATCGGCCTCGGGTCAGGCAGCGGCTCGCACTCGAGATCTGCTACCGGCCCGTACTCGCCCACTCCCTCGTGCAGTTTTGCAAGGTCGCGGCCCACTTCGTGCCACACTTTGGGGGTGTCTTCGGAGCCGTGGTCAAGCACACCAAGCGCCTCTCCATGCACCCGCTCGTAGATCGCATATAGCACAGGAAGGAGCTCCAGGGAGTCGTCGAAAGCTATGAGCCTCGGCGTCCTTACCCCGGCCGCGAGGGCTGCAGGCACCGCGACCGACTCCTTGCGGATGGCGGCGACGAACGGAGGGGCGTCCCTGGGGATGCGGAGGACGTACTCGTTTCCGACCAGATAGATCGCGTTGAAGATGCCGACGTCCTTCGACCGCGAAATCTCCTCGGCGCGCAGGTTGTGGCGACCGCCGATCGCCTTTAGGGTCTCGGCTGACATCGGCGGAAAATCCGGTAGCTGCAAAGTAGATTCCTCTCGTGTCTGAGTTCAGAAAGACTGAATATATACGAGGTTGGCGGGAGGCTTGCGTACACGGCATCATTCCATCCGTATAAGGACTGGAAAACCCACGGAGGCGTCGAACGTCTGGAGAACGAAACCCGAGCCTGATCTCTCGGCACCAGCGTGGGACCCCGAGGACTGACTTTTCCTGGTTCGGATGTCGACGATACGTCAGGGACGAACAATGAAAATCGGTTCGATCGTTATACATTGTTGCGAGTTCGACAGAATGCTGGCGTTCTGGCAGGAGGCACTCCATTACGTTCCCAGAGAGCCTGCTGAAGGCGGCTGGGTGGTTCTCTGTGATCCCGGGGCAGAGGCCCCAACGTGTCTCTCGAGAAGGTTCCGGAACCTTTCGAGCCCATCGGAAAGACGAGCAGAGTGCACCTGGATCTCTACACCAACGACCAGGAGGGCGAAGTGGAGAGGCTGGTCGAGATCGGGGCGACCCGGTATCCGCGAAGCTACAGCCCAGATGAAGATTTTATCGTGTTGGAAGATCCCGACGGCAACCGCTTCTGTGTCGTGCAGGTCAGGACTCGAGTGCAGCCTTAGACGTCTGGATCTGCGCTCTCCGAAATGTGCCGCAACTCCATAATTACTCGATGGCCCGCATGGAACAAGGGTGATAATGGATGCCGCTCGAGGCCGAGCGGGTAGCGGACCTCCTACTCTCGGCCGGCCCGGGGCTCCCTTGATTCCATCTACTCCAGTAAGCCGGCGCTGGATTCCCTGGAACGGCGATAGTCTTCGACGCTCGCACCGATCTCGACTCCGCGCTCTCTAGCCAGCTCGTGAACGCGATACACCGTGGTATCCAATAGCTCCGCCGCCTTCCCGGAACTGATGCGTCCCTGCTCGAGCAATCCCACCACGTAGTCTTCGAGTAGACTACTGGACCGGCGGCGATGGCGCGGGCTTGCCCAGCGCCTCGGCGAGCGCTCTGAAGATTCGGTCTGCTGGTAAATCGCAGCGGATGCCCTTCGGACCGTCCAGCGGACCGTCCATCAAGGTCGGTGCGTCCTTTGGGCAATCGCCAGAGGGGACATCGCTATTGACCTCCACCACCGCCACGGCGTCTAGGTCCGGATTATAGAACAGGTAGGTGTTGTAACCAGGTATCTCGCCGTTGTGTCCGATCGGTAGTACGGTGAGATTATCTCAGACCCTACGGGAAAGGGGCCTGTTGTTGGCGCAAAGTGCGCCTCATGGAAAACAAAGACCACAGACCCCAAATAGAGACTCTAGCTTGCCCTTACCCAGATTGC
>JACCSM010000616.1 GCA_013698525.1 Rubrobacteraceae bacterium | reverse complement strand
TTGGGCCGTCTTGACGGCAGGGTTGCGATGGTAACGGGGGCGTCGCGCGGTATAGGCGAGGCCACGGCACGGCGCTTTGCGCGCGAGGGTGCGCGGGTGTGCCTCACGGACGTGAACCTGGAGGGTGCGCTCTCGACGGCTCGTCAGCTCGTGAACGAGGGCATGGACGCCTTCGCGGCCAAGTTGGACGTCACGAGCCGCACCGAGGTCGAGAACACCGTCGGGGAGATCGTGGACCGCTACGGGCGCCTGGACATCCTCGTCAACAACGCCGGCGTAACGAAGGATAATCTCCTCTACAAGATGACAGATGAGGACTGGCGCACCGTTCTGAACGTCCACCTTGGCGGTGCGTTCCTTTGCACCAGGGCAGCCCAGAAGCACATGGTCGAGAGGAACTATGGCAGGATCGTCAACGTCTCATCGACGAGCGCGCTCGGCAACACCGGCCAGACCAACTACTCAGCGGCGAAGGCCGGCCTCCAGGGCTTCACCAAGACCCTCGCCATCGAACTGGGCCGCTACGGCGTCACCGTAAACGCCGTCGCCCCAGGCTTTATAGAGACGGAGATGACCCGTGAGACCGCGGCAAGGCTCGGCGTGGATTTCGACGACTTCGTCGCCCAGCAGGTACAGAGTATCCCCATTGGCCGCGCGGGATGGCCCGAAGACGTGGCCGCTGCCATCCTGTACTTCGCCTCCGAGGAGGCCGCGTTCGTGAGCGGGCAGGTAATCTACGTCGCCGGCGGGCCGAAAGATTAGGAGGCACGTCGACGAGGGCGTGGCCGGGAGGAGAAGTGATGGAAGAAACGGTAGGTAACCTGAATAAAGACCAGTTGACCCGACTCGCGCGGTACTTCGACGAGAAGGTTACTTTCTCGCGGTACATCAAGAGCAAGGTCGAGGAAGTCGAGCCAGGTAAGGCTGTCTGCCACATAGACGTGGAAAATATCCACCGCAACGGCAACGGCACGCTGCACGGCGGGGTCTACGCCTCGCTCATAGACAACGCGATGGGGCTCTCGGTAGCCGCGCTCGTTGGCCTGAGGACGGCGACGATCGGCCTCGACGTCCACTTCCTAGGCGCCGTGAGGGAGGGTAGGATCACCTGCTCCGCCGAGGTCGTCCACCGGACACGCCGCATCGCCACGGTCGAGGCCAAAGTCCGCGATGGCGATGGAAACCTCGTGGCCCTGGGCACGGGCACCTTCCGCATCTTCGAGAAGCGGGGCGACCCGATAGTCTAGAGGTTTCAGGTATCAGGCTACAGCTCTTGACGGTCTTCGATACGACAAGATAAGGGAGAGAATCGTCCCTTCATACCGAGTCCGTTTGAAGGGATCGCGTCCGGGCTGCGGGGGCCTTGCACACAAATTACAGGCGGCTACAGAAAGTAGTGTTTCGTTCAGGCCTGAACCACTATGTCTAGAACCTCCCCCCCGACTTTTTGTGCAACACCGGCTGCGGGCACACACGCGTGAGGCCCTCCCTTATACGTCATTCCCGCGAACGCGGGAATCCAGGAGGAGGGGGCGTCCCCGTGCGCAATGTTGGGGTCTGTCGTGCCCTTGGCATTCACCCGGACTTAGTATGACCGTTATCATTGCGGGTTAGATAAAAGGGAGAGGGAACATCGCGCGGCGGTGTACGAGGAGGAGATATGTTCCGCACGGAGAAACCTTGGCTCGAGGTCTACGAGACCGGAAAGGTGGAGCCAGAGACGCAGATCTTCGAGGGCTCTGTGTACGAACTGTTCAGGCACGCGGCCGAGGACCACCGCGGGAAGATTGCGCTGAGCTTCTACGGCACTACGTTCGAGTTCGGGCGGTTGCAGGCCCTCGTCGAGAAGATGGCGGCCTCGCTGGCGGCCAGCGGGATCGAGAAGGGAGATCGGGTCGCGCTCATGCTTCCGAACTGCCCGCAGTATGTGATCTCCTTCTTCGCGACCGTTAGACTCGGGGCCGTCGTCACCCAGATCAACCCCATGTACGTCGAGCGCGAGATCGGGTATATCCTGGACGACTCCGACGCCGAAACCATCGTCGTCTACGCCGGCGTGTACGAGCGGGTGAAGACCGTGCTGCCGGATACGAACCTCAAGACCGTCATCGTCGTGGACTTTGAGGGCGAGCCGCAGGGACTCGACCCCGAGCATAGCTCCTTCGGTGTTTTTCTCTCGACGGACGCAGGTCCCGCCCCTGAGGTGGATATAGATCCTGCCGAGGACGTGGCGGTGTTGCAGTACACGGGTGGGACGACGGGGGTGTCGAAGGGCGCGATGCTCACCCACCGTAACCTGGTCGCGAACGTCCAGCAGACTATCGACGTGTTCGTCCGAGATCCGGCCCAGTTCACAGGCCGCAAGTGCGTCGGCGCGCTGCCTTTCTTCCACATCTACGGCCTGACCTGCGTGATGCTCTTCGGCATCAGGCTCGGCCTCGAGCAGGTACTGCTCCCCCGCTTCGAGGTCGAGGAGGCGCTGGCGGTCTTCGAGAACGACAGGCCGACGATGTTCTCCGGTGTTCCCACGATGTACATGGCGCTCCTGGCAAGCGGCGCGGATCTGCGCAAGCACCACCTGCACGACGTAAAGATCTTCAACTCAGGTGGATCCGCCCTCCCCGTAAACCTGAAGCGTTCCTTCGAGGAGAAGGTAGGCAAACCCCTGTTCGAAGGCTACGGCCTCTCCGAGGCCTCCCCCGTGACGCACAACAACCCGCCTTTTTTGGGGCAGGGACGCGAGGGCAGCATCGGCATCCCCATCCCTTCGACAGATGCGAGGATAGTAGACGTTGAGACAGGGGAGACCGAGATGCCCATCGGCGAGTCGGGGGAGTTGATCATCAAGGGCCCGCAGGTCATGAAGGGCTACCTCAACATGCCCGATGAGACGGTACAGACGCTGAAAGACGGCTGGCTCCATACGGGCGACGTCGCGAGGATGGACGAGAGCGGCTATTTCTACATCGTTGACAGGAAGAAGGACATGATCGTGGCCTCAGGCTATAACGTCTACCCGCGTGAGGTCGAAGAGGTCCTCTTCGAGCACGAAGCCGTTGCCGAAGCCGTAGCCATCGGAATCCCGGACGAGTACCG
>JACCSM010000510.1 GCA_013698525.1 Rubrobacteraceae bacterium | reverse complement strand
TAGGGAGGGCATGGGTGCGGGTGATCTTTAGGATGTGGCGTGACGGAGTACCCTACGATCGGGCCCGCCACGGGGGTCTGCGGCGCCTCCAATCGGCGGGGGGTTGACACAGGGCGTCTGACAAGCGAAGCCCGAAGGGCGTAGCGCGCTGAAATGCTTTACTGTTCGTGGTTGCGCTCGAAGTAGCGGTTGGTGATTGGCATACGCCTGTCGCGGCCGAAGGCCCGGCCCGTGACTTTTATGCCCGTCGGGGCCTGGCGGCGCTTGTACTCGGCCCTGTCCACGAGTTGCACGATGCGCCGCACGTCGTCCTCGTCGAAGCCTGAAGCCACGATCTCAGCCACCCCCCTGTCTTCCTCTATGTAGGCCTCGAGGATAGGGTCGAGGACCTCGTAGGGCGGTAAGGAGTCCGTGTCGCGCTGGTCCTCGCGCAGCTCGGCGGTGGGCTCTTTGGTGAGGACCGAGTCAGGGATGACCTCGCGATTCTTCCTCTCGTTGAAGTGACGCGCCACCCTGTAGACGAGGTTCTTTGGCACGTCCTTTATGACCGCGAAACCGCCAGCAGAGTCGCCGTAGAGTGTCGAGTAGCCCACGCTCATCTCGCTCTTGTTGCCCGTAGACAGGACGATCCAACCGAACTTGTTGGAGAGGGCCATCAGGATGTTGCCCCTGATACGGCTCTGCAGGTTCTCCTCCGTCACGTCCTCGGGAAGCCCCTTGAAAGCGCCTTTCATCATCTCCCTGTAGGCATCGAAGGCCGGCCCGATGGGGATAGTCTGGGTGTCTATACCGAGGCTCTTGGCGAGTGCCGCTGCGTCGGTGTTGCTCCCTTCCGCGGTGTAACGGCTCGGCATGAGGACGCCAGTGAGGTTCTTGGGACCAAGGGCCTCGACCGCGACGGCGGCGGCCAGAGACGAGTCTATGCCGCCCGAGAGACCGAGCACGGCCCGCGAGAACCCGTTCTTGCGGAAGTAGTCCCCGAGGCCGAGCACGAGGGCTTCGAGCACCTCGCCCTCTTCCGATAGGTAAGGCTCGACCCTCGGTTCGACCGGCTCCGCCATCGCCGATTCGTATCCGGGAACTCCTATAATCTCGGGCGTGTGATCCGTGTTCTCCTTGCGGGGCCTCGGGTCGTGGAGACGTTGCATGAGCGATCGATCCGGGTACAGGTCAACGAGCAGCAGGTCTTCCCTGAACTGGCCGGCCCGCGCCACGAGCCCCCCCTCGGGGTCGAAGACGACCGAGTGGCCGTCGAAGACGAGCTCGTCCTGGCCACCCGTGAGGTTGCAGAAAACGACGTAGCAACCGTAATCCGAAGCCCGCACGCTTAGCATCCGCTCTCTGACGGCGCCCTTGCGTCTGTGGTAGGGGGAGGCCGAGATGTTGAGGAGGATGTTCGCCCCTCCGAGGGCCTGCGCGCGAGCAGGCCCACCAGGGTACCAGATGTCCTCGCACACGCTCACCCCGACGAGGGCGTCACCCAGGTCGAAGATCGGGGCGCCAGAGCCCTCCCTGAAGTAGCGGTTCTCGTCGAAGACGCCGTAGTTGGGCAGGTAGCGCTTGTGGTAGCGATGCAGTACCTCACCGCCGGATACTACGGCGCAAGCGTTGTACAAGTCGGCGTCCAGGTCAACGAAGCCCACGGCGGCCATCACGTTCTCGGGCACCCGCCCGGCGAGCTCGTGGAGCGCCCTCACGTTCTCCTCGATAAAGCTCCGGCGCATGAGGAGATCCTCGGGCGGATAGCCGGGGATGGTCAGCTCTGGGTAGGCGACGAGATCCGCGCCCGAATCCATCGCCCGCTCCAGGGTGTCGACCATCTTCTCGACGTTCCCCCAGATATCTCCGACGGTGGTGTTGATCTGGGCCAGCGCAACCCTCATGCACTAAATATATCGCGCCTGGCTAGTTCGTGCCGGCCGATGTTTATGCTTTTGAGGCGTCGCCCTCTGGCACCCGGTCTGGCCAACCTTCGGATAGAATCCCACGCGATGCCAGCCCGAAAGCGCACCCCAGCGGATGCAGGAGTCCTGGCCGCAGGTCTCCTCGTCGACGCCTGCCGGCCGTATTCCGAAGACTCGTTGCGGCTGGAGGTGGTAAGGAACCTGACGCTGGACCTCGGGCGCCGGCTCGAGGTCCTCGCCGAAGAAGACCTTGCTGCCGACTCCCTCATCGAAGCCGCGGTGGCGTGCGCCGACCTTGCCACCCTCGCCGCCTGCAACCTTCCCGCTCTCCCCGATGGTGAAAAGCCTCTCGCAGCGGCGGCCACGCACCTGGCGGCCG
>JACCSM010000549.1 GCA_013698525.1 Rubrobacteraceae bacterium | reverse complement strand
CACACTTCTCCGAAGGGGCAGAGGAGCTCTCCGAGAGCATCCCCGGGATCCTGCTCGACGGCGACCGCGAAGCGGTGGCGAACGCGGCCCAGCGCCTGGCCGACGCGAACGTACCGCCGGATCTGGCAGAACGGGCCGCGAACCTGGGTCCTATGTTCTCCGCGCTGGATATTACCGACGTGGCAAACTCAACAGGAGCGTCTCTCGACACGACCGCGGCCGTCTACTTCATCCTGGGCGACAGGCTGAGGCTCCACTGGCTACGCCGCCACATCGAAGCGCTCCCCCGCGACAACCGCTGGCGCACGCTCGCACGCTCGGCCCTGCGCGACGACATCTTCAACCAGCATGCCGCCCTCACCGCGGAGGTACTCAGCGACACCTCGGACGACAAACCCGTCCATGAACGTATAGAAGCATGGGTCGAAGCCAACGAGGGACCTGCCAAGCGCACCCTGCAGGTCCTCACCGACATCAACTCAAGCGGCACCTTCGACCTCTCCACCCTATCGGTCGCGCTGCGGGAGATCCGGAACCTCATAACGACCCCAGAAGCCCCACAAGAGGAGGTGGAAGCCACCGCCCGATAGCGCGTTTTGCAAGCATTTCAGCTTGTCAGCTTGTTATTCTTGCTCGTAGCCTAATGCGCGATTTGCAGTGGTACTGACCCTCTGCGAATCGCTTCATACTCCGTCTTCTAACGACTCCCTGTGGGCTGCGGCGCGCTCGACGTAATCGCTTGCGCCGCGGGCTATATCAGCAGCCTGCTCATCGCTCACGTCGCCGGCGCGTTTGGCGGGAATGCCGACTATGAGGCTTCGGGGCGGAAACTCGCGGCCTTCGGGGACGACGGCGCCAGCGGCAACGATGGAGCCCTCACCGATCTTCGCGCCGTTGAGGATGGTACACCCCATCCCCAGGAGACAATCGTCCTCGATCTCGCACCCGTGCACGACCGCGTTGTGGCCGACGAAGCATCCCTCGCCTACGACCGCAGGGTAGCCAGGGTCGGCGTGGAGCACGCAGCCGTCCTGGACATTGGTCCTGGCTCCGACACGGATGGGCTCCGTGTCGCCGCGCAGCACGGCCCCGTACCAGACGCTCGACTCTTCACCCATGTGGACGTCACCGATAACGTAGGCTCCCGGCGCGATCCACGCAGACCGCGCGACTTGCGGGAAGGTGTCGCCGTGGGGGAGCAGGTTGTCCCTTTCGTTCAGATCCAACGCGGCGCCTTAGCCTTGTACTGCAAGTACACGTCACCGAATTTTCGTTCGAGGTAGCGTTCCTCACGCTCGATGACGCCGCGCCGCATCAGGTGCAAGACGATGGGGAGCAACAGTGCAGCGGTGAGCGCGTTGGCGAAGGCTGAGATGCCCCCGTAGATCATGGTCATACCAAGATACAGAGGATTGCGGGTGAACCGAAATGGGCCCTCGGTAACGACGGTAGTCGCGGGCTTGCTTGGGTCCAGGTTCGTCTCTGCCCGGCGCATCTCGCGGAATCCGAGGAGCCCGACCGCAAGCCCGCAGACGACCAGCAGCCATCCGAGCATCCGCGCGAGTGGACGCGGCAGGAAGGGAATGCGGTAGCGGCGGTTGGCCAGCAGGCCGGCGACGAGGGCGCCAGCGTAGATCAGGGGCGGAGGTGCGATCACACCCGGATTGTCCGCGTTGTCTCTCTCGTCTTCGCTCATCTGTACGGCTCCTTTCGGTTGCCTAGATTCACGCACTTACGTCTACGCTGGGGCGCCACCTGTAGGGGCGGTTCGCGTATAAGGGCGGTTCGCGAACCACCACTACAATGTCGCTCATGTTTCCACCAGCACGGCGTCGCCCTGGCCGCCGCCGGAGCAGATGGCGGCGAGGCCCCTGCCGCCTCCTCTGCGCCGCAGCTCGTAGAGGAGGGTCGTGAGAATGCGCGCGCCGGATGCGCCAATGGGATGACCAAGCGCGAGGGCGCCGCCGTTGACGTTGACGATTTCGGGGTCGACGCCGAGTATGCGTGTGGAGTGGATCGCGACGCCGGCAAAGGCCTCGTTTATCTCGACGAGATCCAGGTCATCCGATCTCCATCCTGCTTTCTCGAGCGCGAGCTTCCCGGCGTTTCCGGGGACGGTCAGCAGGTTGGGCGGCGCTTCGGCCACCTTGGCGTGCGCCACGATGGTGCCGAGCGGTTCGAGGCCCCGCTTCCCGGCGAAACCCTCGCCTGCGAGCACGAGGGCGCCGGCGCCGTCGGTCACGCCAGGGGCGTTTCCAGCGGTCACGGTGCCACCCTCGTCTATGGGCTTGAGAGATGCCAGCTTCTCGAGGGTGGTGTCGCGCCGGATCGACTCGTCGGCCTCGACGTAGTTCGTCTCTCCCTTCTTGCCTGGAACCTTGACGCCGACTATCTCTTCGGGAAGCCGCCCTTCGTCGGTCGCCGCGGCGGCGCGTTT
>JACCSM010000534.1 GCA_013698525.1 Rubrobacteraceae bacterium | reverse complement strand
CACGCATAATACGCTCCGCGATACGGAAGATGGAGATACCCGAGGACAGGGTCGTGATCAACCTCGACAGGTTCGGGAATACTTCGGCGGCGAGCATCCCGCTCTCCTACCCTGACATCTACGATGCGATGGAGCCGGGAAAGTACGTGATCACCGTCGGTTTCGGTTTCGGCCTGACCTGGGCTGCGAACCTGTACAGGATCTAGTTTGAGGGGCGGTGAGATAGAACGGGCCTTTGTCTTCCCAGGACAGGGCACCGTAGGAGGGGAGATCACCGGCGCCGCCCGCGACGCCGTGCTCGACTATGTCGGCGACACGGGGGTGCCTTACCAGCTCTCGGTATTCGCTGGCTCCGTTGACCTTCTCTACCGATTGCGGGAGGCCGGGATAGAGCCCGACGTGGTGGCCGGGCACTCGCTCGGAGAATACGCTGCGGCCCACGCGGCGGGGAGCCTCGGTCTCGCTGACGGTGTTAGGCTCGTGGCCGAGAGGGATCGCCTGATGAACGAGGCGTCTAGGGAGAATCCCGGAGGGATGGTGGCCCTGATCGGCGCCGACCCAGATAGCGTCGTAAGGGCTACCGAGGAGGCCAGCGGCATCGTCGTCGCGGCGAACTTCAATACCCCGCGCCAGACCGTCGTCTCCGGGCAGATGGATGCGCTCGAGAGAGTGACCGAGCGCGTGCGCGGGCGGAAGGTGCCCCTCGAGGTATCCGGTGCTTTCCATTCGCCGCTTATGGAAGGGGCTACGTGGGAGATGGACGAGCTTCTCCGAGCTGTAGCGTTGGAAGAACCGGAGATACCGATGGTCGGGGCGACGGATGGGGCGGTGTTGGCGACGGCGGACGGAGTGCGCGAGGCATTGCGGAAGCAGATGCTTTCCCCTGTGCGGTGGGTGGACGTGGTAGAGCGACTGCTGGCTCTGGGGGTGCGTGAGATCTTCGAGGCAGGGGAGGATGGGACTCTGACAAGGATGTTGCGGGACTTCAAGAGAAGAGACGTAGAGGGGCGGACGGCCAGGGAGGTGCTCTCGTGAGGGCGCCGCTCGGACCGGCCCAGATCCGGGACCTCATCCCTCACCGCTATCCCTTCCTGCTGGTCGACAGGATCGAGGAGCTCGAAGCCGGGGTGCGGGCCGTGGGCGTAAAGAACGTTACCCAGAACGAGCCATTCTTCGAGGGTCACTTCCCCGACTACCCGGTCATGCCAGGTGTGCTCATCATCGAAGCGATGGCCCAGGTAGGCGCCGTCGGCGTCATGGCCGGCGGGGAGCACGCGGACAAACTCGCGCTCTTCGCAGGGATAGACGGCGTCAGGTTCCGCAGGCAGGTCCTTCCTGGCGATGTGCTCAGAATGGAGGTCGAGATTCTCCGTCTCAAAGGCAGAGTCGGAAGGGGCAAAGGCAGGGCTACGGTCGGGGACGAGCGCGTCTGTGAGGCCGATCTCATGTTCGCCTTCGCCGAGAGAGGGGAAGTCGAATGATCCGGGACGGACGCGTCGCCGTCGTCACGGGCGGCGGAAGGGGAATAGGCCGCGCCGTGGCCGTGCGACTCGCGAACGAAGGAGCGAACGTGGCGATCTCTTACCGTTCCAACGACACGACGGCGGAGGAGGTGGCAGAGGAAGTCAGGGAGGCCGGGGTCCTCTGCGAGATCTTCAAGGGTGACGTCGCCGACCCCGCAGACGTTGCTGCGCTGTTCGAGGGCGTGGGCGAAGCCCTGGGGCAGGTCGAGATACTCGTCAACAACGCTGGCTTGACTAGGGACAACCTGATGCTGCGGATGAAGGAAGAAGAGTTCGATGAGGTGTTGAGGACCAACCTCAAAGGCACCTACCTGTGCACGCGGGCCGCACTGAGGCCGATGATAAGGGCGAGATGGGGAAGAATCGTCAACGTTTCCTCCGTCGTCGGGCTCGTCGGGAACGCGGGGCAGGCTAACTACGCCGCTTCCAAGGCAGGGATTATCGGCTTCACCAAGAGCGTTGGGCGGGAGGTGGCGCAGCGCGGCATCACCGCCAACGTGGTCGCGCCAGGGTACGTCGAGACCGAGCTGACCCGCAGCCTGTCCGACAAGGTCAAGGACCAGATCAAGGGCCAGGTACCGGCGGGTAGGTTCGCGGACGCGGAAGAGGTGGCTGAGGTCGTTGAGTTCCTGGCCGGCGAAGACGCCGGATACGTCACGGGACAGACCATTGCCGTCGACGGCGGCATGACTATGCAGTAAAGCGTTTTGGGTTTACACTACGCGCTATCGCTGGATGGGTACATAGTAATTTGTAAGAGTCTTCGAGAGGAGAGACGACTTGGACCGCGAAGAGATACTCGGCAAGATACAGGAGATCACCGCCGACAGACTGGGAGTGGATGAGGGCGACGTCACGCCCGACGCCTCCTTCCGCGAGGATCTGGAGGCTGACTCCCTGGATCTGGTAGAGCTCATCATGGAGCTCGAGGAGCAGTTCGGGATAGAGATCCCCGATGAGGAGGCCGAGAAGATAACCACGGTCGAGGAGGCCG
>JACCSM010000530.1 GCA_013698525.1 Rubrobacteraceae bacterium | reverse complement strand
GACGTCCCGTCGAGAGAGGGCGGTCGCCTCCGCCCGGACCCGCTTGCGCGCTGGCTGGGTCCGCGTGCGGTCCGGGTGGTTGCAGATCCTCCAGACAGCGGTGGCCGCCTGCCTCGCCTGGTTTCTGGCCATTCTCATCCTCGGGCTGGAGCGGCCCACGTTCGCCCCGATAGCGGCGGTCATCGCGCTCGGACTCGCCGTGGGAGAGCGCACCCGTCGGGCGGTCGAGCTTACCCTGGCAGTGGCCTTCGGGGTCGCGATGGCCGACCTCCTCCTTACTGTCGTGGGTGTCGGGGCGTTGCAGGCCGGGGTCTTCGTCGCCCTGGCGATGGCGGCGGTCGTGTTCCTGGGCGGGGGAGATCTCGGCGTGAAGGAGGCCGCCATCTCGGCGATGATCATGATGTTCACCTTCACGCCATTGGCCGCCGGCTTCCCGATCGAGCGCTTCCTGGAGGCGCTGATCGGCGGTGGTACCGCTTTGCTCATAAACGCGCTGCTTCCGGTCGACCCCGAGCGCATGGTCGAAGACGCCGCGTTCCCTGTCTTCGCCGAGTCGGTCGCCGTGCTCGAAGAGGTGGCAGATGCCTTGGCGAGCTGCGACGCCGGACGGGCCCAGGGAGCGTACGTGAAGGCCAGGGAGATCGACGCGCGGGTGGCCGGACTGAAGGAGGCGGTCGCTGCCGGTCGGGAGACCGCCCGTCTCGCCCCTCCCCGGCGGCGGAGCCTCGGACATATGGACCTCTACGCCGCCGCGGCCGACCAAATAGACCTGACGGTGCGTGACGTGAGGGCGTTGGCCCGCGCCGCGCTCAGTGTGGTCCAACCCGAAGACCCCGCCCCAGAACGCCTCCTCGCTGCGATCCGTACCCTGGCCAGGGCGACGGAGGCCCTGGCCGCCTACCTGCAGACCTCCGGAGATCCCGAAGAGACGCGCCGGTTGGCCCTGGAGGCCGCCAGAGAGGCTAGCACGATGCTCGAGGAGCACGAGGACCTGGCGAGCAACCTGGGCATCAACGCGCTCGTCGACCAGATCCACTCCTCAGCGGTCGACCTCATAGGGGGCACCGGCATGGATCGTGCGGCGGCCTTGCGGGCCCTGGAAGAGGCCACCGGACGCGCCTCATGGTAGCAAGCGCGCTACGGAAGGGCAGGCCTGTGCGAGCGTATCTCCGAGCTCGGGGCCCGCCCAGGCATCGGGAGCTCGCTCTTATTCACCGAAGGGCATGGAAGTAGAGTCTGCAACCTTCGCGGTTACGAACCGGGGAGAAGCCTCGGGGGTAGCGGTACGACCACCTCGACCCGCGCTCCCCCAGCGGGGACGAGCCAATCCTGCAGGTGCCGCCCACCAGCGCCGCCCTCTCGGCCATGAACTCGAGCCCGCCAGTGCCTTCTTGCCGGTCCTCCTCGGGGCCGATACCCCTCCCGTCATCCTCTACCACGCCGATGACCTCCTCCCCCGTGATGCGCAACCGCAGCGCCAAGCGTTCGCACCCCGAGTGGGCGAGGGCGTTGCGCACTGCCTCGCGCAGGATCTGGAACAGCTGCTCCCGCGTCTCGGGCGAGACCGCGGACTCGACGCCTTCCACGCTGAGGTCGTGGGAGATCCACGGTGGGGCGCCGTCCCTAAGGAGCTCGGGCAATGCTGCCTGCAGCCCCCCCTCGGCCTGAGCTGCGCTCAAGGCCCGTGAGAGGTCCCGGGTGGCCTCCAGCGCCTCCCTGGTAGCCCGCTTGGCGAGCATCATCTTCTCCGCCGCCTTCCCAGGATCGCGCCCCTCGAAGTACTCGTAGAGTTCCAGGCTCTGGTGCACGAGCGACATCAGTTGGGCCACGCGGTCGTGCAGCTCGCGGCCTATCCTCCTTTGCTCGTATGCCCGGGCGCCCGCCTGGGCGGTTGATCGTTCAGGACGATGGCGACCGGCTGAAGGTCTTCGAGCTCGGGACCGGAAGGGGAGGCAAGTCGCTGCCCATCTTCAGCTTCGAGGAAGAAGAGGCCGCCCCCTCCTTCGAGCCTGCGGTTTCGGCCATGTCGTCTATCGGTCGGTGACGCTGTATTTCTACCGCACGTTATTCCCGAACAGCGAGGTCCCGAGCTTCGCCAGGGCGCGGATGGTGAGCCCGGCCAGAACCGCTGCGCTGTAG
>JACCSM010000481.1 GCA_013698525.1 Rubrobacteraceae bacterium | reverse complement strand
GGCGCCTTCTTGACTGAAGTCGCCCTGAGTGGGAATGGCCCCGCCTTGAGAATCCGCGCCGGTGTGAGGCTCGGGTCGCTGCAGCTCAGAACGACGTGAGCCGCCACCCCCGGGATCGGTCCGAATTCCTGACCGGTGCAGGTTCAGAGTCTGAGGACGAAAAGCCTGCGTGCGTCGAAACCGGTTCTTAGAAACAGGAGGTTCGCGCATAGCTCCTCGGGGCGTAGGCTGTGCAAATTGAGGGTTCTCCACATGATAGTGATCACGACCACCGCCGTAGAATGAAGAGATCCACCAGGGTCGCGGTGGTGGGCGGGGGCATCGGCGGGCTTACCGCCGCGATAGCGCTTCGAATGGCGGGCTTCGAGGTCGTCGTACTCGAGCGTGCGGCCGAGCTCGAGGAGATCGGCGCCGGGTTGCTGCTCGCCGCCAACGCACAGAAGGCGCTTGGGAAACTGGGTCTCGCCGAGGCGGTCGGCAACCTGGGCACGCCGGCCTCGGCCGGCGAAATACGCTCGTGGCGCGGTGAGGTGCTCGCGAGCATCCCGGCGAGCGAGATCGAGCGTAGGGTCGGAGCAGAGAGCGCGGCCGTACATCGGGCGGACCTACAAGCGTTACTCTTGCGAGAGCTGGGCGAGGAACCGCTGCGCCTCGGCTTCGAGGTGCAAGGATTCGAGCAGGACGGGGCCGGCGTGACTGTCCTCCTCGCCGGCGGTTCTGAGGAGCGCGTCGACCTCCTCGTAGGCGCCGACGGCCTCCGCTCGAAGATCCGGGCCAGGCTGTTCGGCCCCGCAGCGCCCCGCTACGCCGGCTACACGGCGTGGCGGGCGGTGGCGAAATCCGGACAGGACCTCTTGGCTTGGGGTTCAGGTTTCGAGTCTTGGGGACGAGGTCAGAGGTTCGGGTGCGCCCACATAGGCAAAGGTAGGGTCTACTGGTTCGCCACCAGAAACGCCCCGGAGAGAGGAAAGGACGGCGGTCCCGGAGGGGCCAGGGCAACTCTTCTCACGCTCTTCAGGGAATGGCACCGTCCCGTCCCGGAGCTCATCGAAGCCACCGCCAGAGAGGCCATACGCCGCGACGACCTCTACGACCGCGAGCCCCTGGTGGGACGCTGGGGGCAGGGGAGGATAACCTTGCTGGGCGACGCCGCCCACCCGATGACTCCCAATCTCGGGCAGGGTGCCTGCCAGGCAATAGAAGATGCGGTGGTGCTGGCACGATGCCTCCGGGAGCCTGACGAAGCTGGCCGCGAAAGCATCCCTGATGCCCTGAGGCGCTACGAGAGGCTGCGCGCGGCGAGGACGGCGAAGATCGTGAAGCAATCGCGGCGCATCGGCCGGATCGGCCAGCTCGAGAACCCACTCCTTTGCCGGTTGCGCGATCGTGCATTGGCGATGATCCCCTCGAACGTGCAGCTAAAGCAAGTGGAGGAGGTCGTTGGGCACGAAGTGTAGAATGATGTGTATACCAGACGCACCAGTGCAGGCTAGCACACGCAGAATCAGACTCGTAATGAGCGGAACAGCGGTTCGAGTCCGGGGTTTACGGGCAGGTCATCTCGCTCCCTGGCGGGGCCGTGCCTGTGAAGAGAGTACCATTGGTGGGTGATCAAACTCCTGCTCACCGCGTTCGCCCTCGGGTTGGCCAGCCTCGACGTCACGGGGGCACTCGTCGCCGCCGGAGCCCTCGGTGCTGGGGCACGCCTTCGCGCCCTCGTGGCTTTCGGATGTTTCTGCATCCTCGGCACCGTCGCGTTCGGTTCGGCACTCTCGCTCATAGTCGGCCCGCGAATCTCCGGTATCGACTGGGGCATGCTTCTTCCCCACAACCCCACAGAAGACCGGGTGGCGGCCCTCATACAGATCGCCTTGGGTGTGGGACTGCTGACGTGGGGTATCGTGCGAACTCGGAGGCCGGGCCAGGATCCGCCAAAGCCTGGCGCCCCACGCGGTCTCGGCATGATCTCCCTGGCCGGAGCGGGGATGCTCTTCGCGCTCGCGGCGATCGCCGACCCTGCCTTCGTCTCGCTAGTGGTGATCGCCGGACGGGCAGATCTCTTCTGGACGGTCGTCGCCGCCCACTCGACGTGGACACTGGTTAGCCACATCCCGCTGGTGTTGGTGCTCGCGTTCGCGCTGAGCGGCGAGAACGAGCGGGTAGTGATCTGGGTCCGCACCTTTTGGGCAAGGATAAGCCCGTGGATCGTTCGTCTGGTCACGGGCGTCGTGTTGCTGGTGGGGACGTTCTTCGTGCTCGATGCCCTATGGTGGTACGCAACGGGAGAGTTTTTTGTACCGGAGTGATGCGCTTGTCAATGGTGTTCGCAATAGGCAGCTTGCAAGAGCGGATGGCCGAGTAGCAACCGCCTCCGGTATAATTCAGGTTCTGTCCTGGTGAGTGGCCGGAAAGACTGTAACTTGGAGCCTTTGAAGTCGGATCCCAACAGCCAACCGAATGGTGACCCTCACGGCGAAGAAAATCCCACGCATGCTAACGGTGCGCCCGGGGAAGACGACCGGTGGTTGCGCGAATTCGGCGAAAACTCCACAGAGCCTATGAAGGCCGTCACCGAACGCAAGGAGGCCGAGGAGCGCATCCGCAGCCAGTCGAGGGAACTGGCTCTCCTCCACCGGGTTCGCTCCGCCGTGGTACCTGAGCTGGAGGTGCCAGGCGTCCTCTCCAGGGTGGTGGAGGCCATAGCCGAGACCTACGGCTACACCCGGCTGAGCGCCTACCTGCTCGAAGGCGAGGAACTGGTGCTCCAGCACCAGGTCGGATACCACGAGGTGATCGGGCGGACCTCCCTGACGGAGGGCGTCTTCGGGCGTGCCGTCAGCACCGGAGGTCCCGTGCTCGTGGGGGACGTGAACACCGACCCTGGCTCTCTGGGGGCTATGGAGGATGTGACCTCCGAGATCTGCGTCCCGCTCTTCGATGGGGGCGAGACCGTGGGCTTCCTCAGCGCACAGAGCATGGGCGGGGTGAAGCTGACGCATAACGACCTGAGGGTGCTTGTGGCCGTGTGCGAGCTCGTGGGTGTGGCCGTTAGCCGGGCCCGCCTCTACGCCCGGTTGCGCTTCAGCGAGGGACGCTACCGTGCCCTTACCCAGAACTCCTCGGACCTCGTCACGCTGATGGAGGCCACCGGCATCGTCCGCTACCAGAGCCCCGCCATAGAGAGGATGCTCGGCTACTTCTCGGAGGAACTCATCGGGAAGAACGCCTTCGACTACGTGCACCCTGACGACCTGCAGAGGATCCAGATGGCCTTCGCCGAGGTCGTGAAGGACCCGGGGCGAGTACCTTTGGCGGAGTACCGCTTTCGCCACAAGGACGGCACTTGGCGCTGGCTGGAGTCGGTGGGCACGAACCTGATCGAGGAACCGGGCGTGGGCGCATACGTGGTCAACTCCAGGGACATCACGAGGCGCAAGGAGGCCGAAGAGCGTCTCACGGAGGCTGAAGAACGCTACCGTACCCTGGTGGAACAGATACCCGCCGTCACCTACATAGACCCTGTAGACGCCCCGGACACGTCCCTCTACACCAGCCCCCAGATAGAGCGGATGCTCGGATACACCCCCGAGGAGTGGCAGACCCAAAGGCTGTGGCCCGAGTGCCTACACCCCGGCGATCGGGAGAGGATACTGGCCGCTGACGCGCGCTTCGAGGCGGGGGGCGAGGAGTCCTTCAGCGAGGAGTACCGTCTACTGGCCAGGGATGGGTCGGTGGTGTGGGTCCGTGAGGAGGCGGTACTGCTAAAGGACGAAGACGGCGAACCACTCTACTGGCAAGGGGTCTTCTACGACCTCACCGAGCGCAAGGCCCTGGAGGAGCGGCTCGAGCATCGGGCCCTACACGACTACCTGACCGACCTCCCGAACCGCCAGCTCTTCGTTGACCGCCTGAGGCAGGCCCTTGATCGCACCAGGCGCAGGACAGACCGGAAGGTGGCGGTATTGTTCACGGACCTCGACGAGTTCAAGATCATAAACGACTCATTGGGCCACGAGGCGGGGGACTTGCTCCTCACACTCGTCGCCCAGCGCCTCGAGCGCTGCCTGCGGCCGGAGGATAGCCTGGCTCGCTTTGGAGGCGACGAGTTCGTCGTGCTCATCGAGGACGTCGAAGGCCCTGAAGTGGCAGTGCGGGTGGCCGGGAGGATCATTGAAGAACTCGCAAGACCGTTCCATTTGGAGGACAGAGAGCTGTTCGCCTCGTCCAGCATAGGCATCAGCCTGGGCGATGCCAGGACGAAGACGCCGGAGGACCTTCTCAGGGACGCCGACACGGCAATGTACAGGGCCAAGGAGGAGGGCGGGACTTACAGGGTGTTCGACCCGGATATGTATGAGCGAGCCAGAGGCCGCCTGGAGCTGGAGGGCGACCTCAGACGGACGTTGGAGGCTCCGCAGGAGCAGTTGCCCGTCTTCTACCAGCCGATGGTCTCGATACCCAACGGCGCGATCGTGGGGATGGAGGCACTGCTTAGGTGGGCCCATCCGGAGCGCGGCCTGCTTGCCCCTTCGGGATTCATCTCCGAGGCTGAGCGAACGGGGCTCATCGTCCCGATGGGGCGGTGGGTCCTGAACGAGGCCTGCCGGCGTGCCAAGGAGTGGCAGGAACGCCACCCCAGGGACGTCCCGCTGGCAATAGCCGTGAACCTCTCCGCTCGCCAGCTGCGCTACCCTGAGCTCGTCGGCGAGGTCGAGGACGCCCTAGGGCAGGCCGCCCTGGATCCGGGGAGCCTTACCCTGGAGATCACAGAGAGCGTCCTGGTGGAGGAGGGGGAATCCAGCGCAGTGACGCTCCGTCGTCTCAAGGAGCTCGGGGTGCGGCTAGCCATAGACGATTTCGGGGTGGGATACTCCTCACTGTCGTACCTTGGGTACCTGCCCGTGGACCAGCTGAAGCTGGACCGCGTGCTCGTGGGGAATCTGGCCACGGATCACAAGAATCTGGCTATCGTGCGGGCGGTGGTCGATCTCGGGCATGTCCTGGGCATCGAGGTGGTCGCCGAGGGCGTGGAGACCCACGAGGAATTCGAGGAGCTTCGCAAGCTGGGATGCGACGTCGGGCAGGGCAGCTACTGGTGGGGTCCCCGCCTCCCCGGGGAGGCGGAGAAGCTTCTTGCATCGAACCTCGATCCCTTGCCCGACCGACGGCCCGGGTGACGCTTCCCGCCGCAGGAGGAGGTCAAAGGTGAGGGAGAACCGTCTGAGGAAGATCTGGCGCGAAGGCGGAACCGTTGTGAACGGGTGGCTGCACGTACCGAGCTCCTTCTCCGCCGAGGTGATGGCTCACGCGGGATGGGACAGCCTGACCATAGACATGCAGCACGGGCCCGTGGACTACGCAAGCCTCGTCCCGATGCTGCAGGCTATCTCGACGACGGACACCGTGCCCGTCGTCCGGGTGCCCTGGAATGATCCCGGTCTCATTATGCGTGTGCTCGACGCGGGGTGCTACGCTGTGATCTGCCCGATGATCAACACCCGTGAGGAAGCGGAGGCCTTCGTCGGCGCCTGCCGCTACCCCCCTGAGGGATACCGCAGCTACGGCCCATACAGGGCAACCCTCTACGGTGGAGAGGACTACACCGACCACGCGAACGAGACCGTCGTGACTATGGCCATGATCGAGACGCAAGGAGCACTGGACAACCTGGAGGAGATACTCAGCGTACAGGGCCTGGATGCGATCTTCGTCGGGCCCTCGGACCTTGGCCAGAGTCTCGGGCATGGACCGGGCATGGACCGCGGCGAACCAGAGGTGGTCGAGGCTATCGAAAGAATCCTGGCCGCCGGGCGAGAGCACGGTCTCACCACCGGTATCTTCACAGGCTCTCCCGAGTACGCCTCGCGCATGGCCCAGAAGGGTTTCCAGTTCGTCACCATCTCTTCTGACGCGCGGCTCATGGCCTCGGCGGCGGCCGGGGTCATAGCCGCCCTCAAAGGCGAGTAGGAGTATCATTGGGTAAGGGTGCCAGGTCCCCGAAGAATGCGCGGGCGTGAGAGGAGTGTCCTATGGCGGAGAGAGAGACGACGGTCGGTCCTGAAGAAGGGATCCACGGCCGGCCGGCAGCGCAGTTCATCAAGGCGGCGAAGAGGTTCTCCTCGCAGGTCGTTATCGTCAAGGGAGATCGGGAGGTAAATGCCAAGAGCGTCCTTAAGATAACCGGCCTTGCCAGAAAGGGCGAGAAGATCACCATCCGCGCGGAGGGCGAGGACGCCGAACAGGCCGTGGAGACCTTGGCAGAGCTCATCTCCGCGGACGAACACTAGATCTGGACGAAGCTCGTGAAGCTGACCGGCATAGGGGCGTCGGAAGGGGTGGCCGTCGGCCCTGCGTTCGTGCCGGCTACAGGCACGCCCGAGCCCGAAAGAAGGCGGATAACGCAGAGCGAGGTCGAGTCCGAGCTGCAAAGGTTCAGGGACGCTGTCCGGGCCGTGGCAGGCAGGCTTTCGGAGACCGGTGAAAGGCTCCGTGCTTCGGGAAGCGAGGAAGAAGCCTGCATCTTCGAGTTCCACGTTGAGATGGCGGAGGACCCCGAACTGGCCTCGGCCGTCGAGGAGCGTATAGGGACCCTGGAGAGTCCCGAAGCAGCGGTGCTCGCCGTCGGTGAGGAGTACGCCGCAGAGCTCGCGTCGAAGGATCAGTACATGGCCGCCAGGGCCGACGACGTGCGTGACGTGACGGGCCAGATCTCTGCCGAGCTGATGGGCCGTGGCGCATCAGCCTTCAAGACCCTGGAGACGCCCTCCGTCGTGTTGGCACGCAGCCTCGCGCCTTCGGATACGGCGCGCATCAAAGAGGGAATGGCGCTGGGGTTCGTCACCGCCGAGGGGTCGAGGACTTCGCACGTCTCGATCATGGCGCGCTCCATGGGTATCCCCGCCGTCGTCGGCGTGGGGGCAGCCCTGGAAGGAGCCCTGGACGCAGAGGACGTGGCCCTCGACGGTAGCGAGGGATACGCTATCGCGGACCCTGACGAGGATACGGTCGCAGAGTTCCAGAAGAAGTCGGTGGCGCTGGCTGAGGAAAGGGCGGTCCTCGAGGAATACCGTCATGTCGAGGCCATCACCAGCGAAGGCCGGCGCATCGAGGTCGCTGCGAACCTTGGCTCGGCGTCGGAGGCTGAGGACGCTCTACAGTGGGGCGCTGAAGGCGTCGGGCTCTTCCGCACCGAGTTCTTGTTCATGGAGCGGGACGACCTGCCTTCCGAGGATGAGCAGTACGAGGCTTACAGTGCCGTCGCCCGAACATTCGGCGAGAAGCCCGTCATCGTTCGTACTCTGGATGTGGGGGGCGACAAAGACCTGCCCGGCGTGGGCCAGGCACACGAAGAGAACCCCTTCCTCGGTTGGCGCGGCATAAGGATGAGCCTGGACACACCGC
>JACCSM010000474.1 GCA_013698525.1 Rubrobacteraceae bacterium | reverse complement strand
GCCGGCCGTAGGCAGGTTGACGTTCACGAGACCCGTCTCCGAGCGGGCGCTGAACTCGTGGGCGTAGCGCAGAGACTTCGTCGCTATCCCCGCGGTCAGCCCGTAGCGGGTGTCGTTGGCGAGCCCGACGGCATCGTCGAAGTCGCTGGCCCTTATGACGGCGAGGACGGGACCGAAGATCTCCTCCTGCGCGGTCTCCGAGCTATTGTCTACGTCGGCGACAATAGCCGGGGCGATGTAGTAACCATCGTCCTCAGAGCCCGTGGCGCCGCCCTCCAAGACGACACGCCCTTCGTTCCTGGCCGTCTCCAGGGCTTCGAGAATACTATCGTACTGGCTCTTGTTGACGACGGGTCCTATGTCCGTATCCTCTTCGAGCGGGTCGCCGACCTTCATGGCCTCGGTCGCACTCTTGAGCTCTTCGATGAACTCGTCGTAGACTTCCTCGACGACGATGGCCCGGCTCGAGGCCGTGCACTTCTCGCCAGCGTAGCCGAAGGCGCCGAAGGAGACCTTGGCCGCCGCGTCGGAGAGGTCGGCGTCCTCCATCACGACGTATGGGTTCTTGCCACCCATCTCCAGCTGGACCTTCTTGCCTGTGGCCCGGCCTTGTATGCCGAGGCCCACGCTCGTCGAGCCCGTGAACGAGATGCCCTTGACGCGCGGGTCGGTAACGAGCGCATCCCCGACCGCTCCGCCCGGGCCCGTCACCATGTTCAGGACCCCGTCCGGCAGGCCAGCCTCAGCGAGTATCCGGACGAGGGCCGCCGCGTTCAGGGAGGCGTTGCCAGCGGGCTTCATCACGATGGTGTTGCCGCAGATCAGGGCCGGCGCCATCTTCCACGTCGGTATCGCAAGCGGGAAGTTCCACGGCGTTATGAGGCCGACTACCCCAAGAGGCTCCCTGATGGAGGAGTGGCTCACGCCTGGCCGCGCTGAGGGCGGGGCTATGCCAATCATGCGCCAGCCTTCGGAGCCGTAGTAGCGGAAGATGCTCGCCGCGCGTCCCACCTCCATGCGGGCTTCCTTCATCGGCTTGCCGGCCTCGAGCGCCATGAGCCGCGCCAGCTCGTCCTCGCGCGACTCGATAATGTTCGCGGCCTCCATCAGGATGGCGCCGCGGGCGGCAGGCAGCGTGTCCTTCCAATCGGGCAGAGCTTCAGCTGCAGCCCCTATGGCCCGCTCCGTCTCTGCCTTGTCCGATTTGGGGGTGGTCCCGAGTACCTCGGAGGGGTTCGAAGGGTTCACTATCTCCGAGGTCTCGCCAGAATCTGCGGGGACCCATTCACCGCCGATGAAGTTCATAGATTCTATCTGTGATTCGATCAAGATCTTCCTCCTGGATAAAACGCCTGTTCTCTCTCTACCCGATACTCGCCCATTCTATGAGCCTTCCTACGCCACCTCGTTCCCCAGCACGAGATCTCCGACCGAGATCCGGACCAGGTCCCCAGGCTCTAGCGTGAAATCGTCTTCTGGCACTATCCCCGTTCCGGTCATCAAGAAGGCCCCACCGGGGAAGGCGAGCTCCTTGCCCAGATAGGCCGCAAGCTCCTCGGGAAGGCGCTTCATCTGCGAGGTATCTATCTCGTCCCCGAAGACGCGGGCATCACCGCGCCTGATGCTCATGGAGATGCTTAGATCCCGCATCGCGTCAGGGTCCGAGAGAACGATGCCGGGCCCCAGAGAGCACGAACCGTCGTAGACCTTGGCCTGCGGGAGATACAGCGGGTTCTCGCCCTCTATGTCCCGTGAGGAGACATCGTTGCCAGCAGTGTAGCCGACGACCTCCATCCCGCTGTTGACGACCAGTACGAGCTCGGGCTCGGGCACGTTCCAACGGCTGTCCTGGCGGACGCGTACCCTGTCCCCGTGGCCAACGACCCGCCACCCCAATGCCTTGAAGAAAAGCTCAGGACGCTCAGCGTCGTAGATCCTCTCGTAGGCGTCGGCGTCTGTCGACTCCAGCTCGCGGGCCTCCCTGCTCTGCAGGTATGTCACCCCGCTGGCCCAGACCTCGTGCCCCGGCTCCACAGGAGGCAGGGAAGGGTCTCCGGCTGCTTCCCCGGGAGCCTGCCCTTCGAGGAAGCCTTGAACGTCCGTGGAATGGACTTCGAGCAGCCGCTCCAGCGTAAAGTCCTGCGGGAGGTAGTGTCCGTCCAGCGCCCAGCGGGCGCCTCCTGCGGCCCTGTGGCGGGAGAGGTACATGGTATCGGGGCCTCCTTCCTTGACGGGTACAAACTACCATGACAGGAGTTCCGTTGCGCGAGGTCTCCGGGATGGTTGGTGTAGAGAGCGATCGACAGAGAACGAAACCAGAGAGCTGACAAGCTGAAGTGCTGACTAGCTGAAATGCTTGCAAAGAGGGTGAACCCTCTTTGCAATCTCCTCTAGTCGTCTGGATCTTTGGCGAAGTAGAGTAGTTCGCCGGGGCGGAGCAGCTTGTGCGGACGCATCGGGTTCAGGCCGTAGAGGTGGCTGACGAAGTGTCCTGGGTCGGCCGTGTTGCCTTCGATCAGGTCGTAGTGCGTAGGGACGATCAGATCGATGTCGAGCGTCTCGGTGAGCTCCGCGGTCTCGCGGAAATCAGTGTTGCCTATAAGGCCCCTCTCTGTCCTGAAGTAGTCGCGGCCGTTGATCGGTACGAAGGCGACGTCTATGTCCCAGGCAGAGAGGGTTTCGAT
>JACCSM010000354.1 GCA_013698525.1 Rubrobacteraceae bacterium | reverse complement strand
TCACGTTCCCACTTAGCATGCCAGGCGTGATAGCGGGGAGCATACTGGTCTTTATCCCGTCCGCGGGGGAGTTCGTGATTCCGAACTTGCTCGGCGGGGCGCGGACCGTGATGGTTGGCAACCTGATCCAGCAGCAGTTCCTCAGCGCCCGCGACTGGGCCTTCGGTAGCGCGCTCGCCATTATGCTCGCCGTTCTTCTGGTCGGGGCGATAATGTTCTACGTCCGCAGGGTCGGTGCGGAGAAACTAGAGGGGGTGTAGGCTATGGGTGATTCCAAGGGCGGACCCGTCTACAGGGGCCTTGGTAAGCTCCCGGACCGGGCCCTGCTCCTCTTCGCCGGCCTCGTATACCTGTTCCTCTACGCCCCGATAATGGTCCTTATCTTCTTTTCGTTCAACTCGACAAAGAACACCCAGGTGTGGACAGGGTTCTCGACGCAGTGGTACGGAGATCTAATCAGGGACGGGTCGGTCCTCAATGCGTTCAAGCTCTCGCTCATAGTGGGCCTGACCGCCACAGCCATCGCCACGGTAATAGGTACGCTCACCGCGCTCGCGCTCTCTCGATACGAGTTCAGGGGCAAGACGTTAGCCGACTCGGCGATCTACGCGACGACCGTGATGCCCGAGATAGTCGTCGGGGTCAGCCTCCTCGTCTTCTTCGTCGCGGCGACGGTCGAGCTAGGCATAGTGACCATCATCATCGCCCACGTGGCCTTCTGCATCTCATTCGTTACGATAGTGGTACGGGCGAGGCTCTCGGGGATGGACCGCTCCGTCGAAGAGGCGGCCCAGGACCTGGGTGCGACTCCCGTACAGACGTTCTTGCGGGTGACGCTCCCACTCATCCTGCCGGGCGTCATGGCTGGGGCTCTCTTGGCGTTCACCCTCTCCTTCGACGACTTCGTTATAACGTTCTTCGTCTCAGGGGTCGGGTCGAGCACGCTGCCTTTGAAGATCTACTCCATGATCAAATTCGGCGTCAGCCCCGTGATCAACGCGCTCTCGACGGTGGTTATGGTCACGACGATGATCCTGATCCTGGGGGGCAGCCGTTTCTTGTCGCGCAGGGAGAACGCTTGACGGATGCGGACCGCGCCTTCCCGGAGGGGACGACGTGATCTCCTCCCTCGAGGTCCGTCCCTTGGATGCGCGAGATTTCGACGCCTGGTTCCTGCTGTGGGAAGACTACAACGCCGTCTACCGCAACGAGGTGACGAAAGAGGCCACCCAGACGACGTTCTGCAGGCTGCACGAGGGCGCAGAAGGCTCCTTCGGCCTGGTCGCCGAGGCTGCCGGCGGTCTCGTCGGGCTAGAGCTGATGATGTGGGCGTGGTACGCGAACCCGGCGTTCTTCCGTAACCCCCTCAGCGCAACGCCCGTGCAGGCGCCGGGTACGGGAGAGACCCGTGAGGAGGGATAATGGCACGAGCGCCGTTCGAGGTTAAAGTAGAGGACGTGTCGTGATAGATCCCTTCCAGCGCTGGGCATCAGTGGGCGAGAAGCCCGATTACGCGGGCCTGCTCACCTTCGCCGGCGTTCCCTACACGCAAGACCCTGCCCACCTGGAAGGCGTTGACGTGGCGATAGTCGGCGCGCCGATGGACGACCTGGTCTCCGACCGTCCTGGGACGCGTTTCGGGCCGCGCGCGATCCGCGCCGCGAGCAGCCCCGCAGGTCCCCAACTGGAGACCGCAGTCGACGCGATCTCCGAGTTGTGCGTCGTGGACTTCGGTGACGCGCCCGTCCTGCCGGCGGACCCCGTCCACTCCCACACCGCGATAGAGGCGACCGTCGCCCAGGTGCTCGCGGCCGGCGCGGTCCCGGTCATCATCGGCGGGGACCACTCCATTACCGAGCCGGACGTGCGCGCCTGCGCCGCCGCGCACGGACCCGTTGGCCTCGTGCACTTCGACACGCACACCGACACCGGCGCCGAGGTCTTCGGCGTCGAGCTCTCGCACGGGACGATAATGCGCAGGCTCGTCGAAGCCGGGCACGTAGACCCGCGGCGCTATGCGCAGGTAGGGCTGCGCGGTTACTGGCCGGGAGAGGCCGAGTTCGCCTGGCAGGCCGAGCAGGGCATCACCAGCCTGTTCATGCACGACGTCAGGGACCTTGGTATCAGGGAAGTCGTCCGCCGGGCGGTGGAGGTGGTGGGACCAGGACCCGTTTTCCTCACTGTGGACATAGACGTCCTCGATCCCGCCTTCGCGCCAGGCACAGGGACGCCGGAACCAGGTGGGATGACTACCGCCGAGCTGCTCTGGGCCGTGCGGGAGG
>JACCSM010000352.1 GCA_013698525.1 Rubrobacteraceae bacterium | reverse complement strand
TCCAGCCGTCGCTTGACGGCGTTCAGAAACTTGAGTGCGGCGCCGCCGTCGAGGACGCGGTGGTCGAAGGAGACCTCGAGGTTCATCATGCTGCGTACGGCGATGGCGTCGTCTATCACGACGGGACGCTTGACAATGGCTTCCGCGGAGAGGATCGCCGCCTGCGGGTGGTTGATGATGGGCGTCGAGACCACACTACCGAGGGCGCCGGGGTTGTTGACGGTGAAGGTGCCGCCCGAGACATCGTCGGTGCCGAGCTTACGGGCGCGGGCGCGACGCACCAGGTCGTCGATCCTGCGCGCGAGACCGACGAGGTTCAACTCATCGGCGCCTGCGATGACGGGCACGATGAGGGCGTCTTCGAGGTCGACGGCCACGCCGACGTTTATGCGCTTTCTGAGGATTATGCGGTCCTCGTCCCAGACCGAGTTGAGGACGGGATGCTCCCTGAGGCTCTCGACGACCGCCCTTACTATGAACGGCAGGTAGGTCAAGTTTATGCCTTCGCGATCGGCGAACGCGGCCTTCTCCCGCTCGCGCAAGGCGGCGAGCCCGCTCACGTCCACCTCGACCATGGTCCAGGCGTGCGCGGCCTCGCGTTTGCTCGCGGACATGCGTTTGGCTATGGCACGCCTGATGCCAGTCAGGTCCTCTACACTGTCGCCTTCGTAGACCGGCACGCGTTCGATCTCCGGCTCAGGTGTCGCGAAGGCTTCCCGTTCTTCCTGTAGTCTCGGAGGCGCGTATTCTTCGCGCTCCTCCTGTTCCTCTATGTAGCCTTCGATGTCCTTCCTGGTTACGCGCCCTCCCGTGCCTGTACCTGGGATCTCCTTTATCTCAACACCGTGCTCCTCGGCGAGGCGCCGAACGACGGGCGAGGAGCGGGTGAGACGCAGGGTCTCGGCGTCCTCGATCTCGCCATGCCCGTCGCCATCGCTGTCTACGTGGGCGGCGGCCCGTTGTCTCTCAGTATCCTGTGCGACGGGCTGGGCTTCTGTGCCCGAAGCGGGGAACTCTTCCGTGGGAGCATCGGCGGCCGTGTTCTCCTGTGGCGGGGTGTCGGTGGCGGGGGAATCTCCCTCGGCGGCGACCAGTGCGATCTCGGTGCCGACATCGACCGTCGCGCCTTCGGTGACGAGGAACTTCTCGATCGTGCCTGCCACCGGCGATGGCAGTTCGGCATTGACCTTGTCCGTATCTACCTCGGCGAGGGGCTCGTCTATAGCTACCTCGTCACCTTCGGACTTGAGCCAGCGGGTTATGGTGCCCTCCGTCACGCTCTCACCAAGTTGCGGCATCGTTACCGGTTTGGCCACGACTCCCTCCTGTTTGTTATGGCTTGATTGCCTTGGTGGCGACGTAGGTGGGCAAATAGGTGGCGATCGGGTCGTCGCGATAATGGTCTTCGTAGAAGCCGGAGATCAAGAACCCCGCCTCTATCTGGCCCCCGATCTGCTCCTCCAGGCTATGGCTGAACTCGAGCGGCTCTCCCCTTTGGATCTGCCGCCTCACCTCTTCTTCGCTCTGGCTCGTCGCGTCGGCGTAGGGTAGCGCGTACTTGACCCTGACCTCGCCCGTGCTATCGACGAGCTCCCGGTCGAAGACGTAGACCGCGGGGTTGAGGAAGCCGGCGAGCAGGACACCACCACATCGCAGTACGCGGAAAGCCTCGGCCCAGACGGGCCGGACCTCGGGCACGAACAGGTTTGAGACGGGGTGGAAGACGAGATCGAAGCTCCCTTCGGCGAAAGCCGAAAGGTCCCTCATGTCGCCCTGGACGGTCTCTAAATCGAGCGACTCGCGCTCGGCGACGAAACGGTCTTGCGCGAGCTGCCCGGGCGAGTTGTCGAGCACGGTCACCTTTGCCCCGGCGGCGGCGAAGACCGGGGCCTGCTGACCCCCGCCGGAGGCGAGGCAGAGGACGACTGCGCCAGCCATCTCGGGGAACCACGCACTCGGCACAGGCTTGGTCTCCGTAAGCAAGACCTCCCACTGCCCGCGACGAGCGGCTTCGACGACGTCGGGGCCGACGGGGACGGTCCACTCGTTCCCGCTCTCGACCTGCCTGTCCCACGCCTCCTGGTTGTACCCTCGGACGTCCATCTAGTAGCGCGCCAGCTCGAGCATGGCCGCCTCTATCTCCTTCGCCGATGGCATGAAGTAGTCCATCATCGGCCTGGCGAATGCGGCCGCGGGTACGTCCGGCGCGCCGAGGCGCATCACAGGCCCATCGAGCCACTCGAAGGCCTCGTGCGCCACGATGGCCGCTATCTCTCCCGAGAACGACCCAGTCAGGTTTGCCTCGGAGACGACGAGTACCTTACCCGTCTTCTTCGCCGAGTCCAGGATGGTCTCTTTGTCCAGCGGATACAGCGTCCTCGGCTCTACGACCTCGGTCTGTATACCGTGCTCCTCGGAGAGCTTCTCGGCCACCTCCAGGGCCGTGTATAGCATGAGGCCGTAGGCGACGACGGTGATATCCGCGCCCTCGCGGTGGACGCGGGCCTCTCCGAGGGGGACCTCGTGATCTTCGTCGGGAACCTCCTCTTTTATGAGGCGGTAGGTACGCTTGTGTTCGAGGAAAAGCACAGGGTTGGGGTCGCGGATGGAGCTCTTGATCATGGCCTTGGCGTCGGCGGGGAACGTAGGCGCGACCACCTTGAGGCCTGGTGTATTGCAGAACCAGGCCTCGATGCTCTGAGAGTGGTAGAGAGCACCTCCTGGAACGACGCCGTACGGCGCCCTGATGGTGATGGGGCAATTCCAGTCGCCGTTCGAGCGGTAGTGGAACTTGGCCGCCTCGTTGACGATCTGGTCGAACGCCGGCGGGATAAAGTCAGCGAACTGTATCTCGGCCACGGGGCGCATCCCGTTCACCGACAGGCCAATAGCGGAACCGACGATCAGGCTCTCCGCCAGCGGCGTGTCCATCACCCTCGCAGCACCGAACTCCTCCTGCAACCCTTGCGTAACCCTGAAAACACCACCGGCCCTGCCTACGTCCTCACCGAGCACCATTACCGACTCGTCCGAGCGCATCTCCTCGGCGAGCCCCTCGTGGATGGCCTGGAGCAGATTCATCGTCTCCATAGGTACCCCTAAGCCTCCGCGTAGACGCCGGAGAGTACGTCTTCGGGATCGGCAAACGAGGCGTCCTCCGCGTACTTACTCGCCTCTGCGACCTCCGCCTTTATGCGCTCTGAGATCTCATCCCTCTCCGACTCGTCTAGAATGTCGTTCTCCATGAGGTACTTCTCGAAGCGGACGATGGGGTCCTTCTGGCGCCACTCCTCGATCTCCTCGCGCTCGCGGTATCTACGGTCGTCGTCGTCTGAGGAGTGGGCTGTTATGCGATAGGTCTTCGCCTCGATGAGCGTCGGCCCCTCGCCAGCGCGGGCTCGCCCGAAGGCATCTCTGGCCACCTCGTAGACGGCAAGCACATCGTTGCCGTCTACCTCGTGGCCGGGGAAGCCGTAGCCCTCGGCCCTCTTCGCTATCGAGCCCGCGACCTGGAATTCAGCGTGGACGGAGATGGCGTAGACGTTGTTCTCCACTAGGAAGACTAAGGGCAAGTCGTGGATACCGGCGAAGTTCATCGCCTCGTGCCAGTCGCCACCGCTGGTCGACGCCTCGCCGCCGCACACCAGCACGACGCCGTCCTCGCCGCGGATCCTGTACGCGAGGGCCGTGCCTGCGGCCTGCGGATACTGGATCCCGACCGGGGCAGAGGATGTCACGATGTTCAGTCTCCGGCTGCTGTAGTGGCCGGGCATCTGGCGGCCGCCGCTGTTCGGATCTTCCTTCTTGCCCAGGAGGCTAAGGAACTGGTCGCGGGGCGTCTGGCCGAGGAGCAGGGTCATTCCCGAGTCGCGGTAGTAAGGGTATAGAAAATCGTTGCCTGGGAGCAGGTTGTAGGCGGCGCCGACCTGGGCGGCCTCCTGGCCCTGGCAGGAGATCACGAACGCGGCCTTGCCCTGGCGGTTGAGGATCCAGGACCGCTCATCGACTCGCCGCGCGAGAAGCATGTGGTAGTGCATCCTGCGCAGGTCGTCCTCGTCCAGCCCCAGCGCCTCGTGTCCGGCACTGGTCTCTCGGATAGCCATAGACCTCCTCCTCTACTAAAAGGTCCCCACGCGAGGAGCCGAAATCACTCCTCCGTCCCCCGGATTCTAGCAGACGACTGGGCCCCCAAAAGGTCTGCGACGAGCCACACAAGCATTTCAACAAGTCAGCATTTCAGCTTGTCAGTTTCTTGTTCTCGCTCACAGTAGGATGTGCGATGCGCAGTTGGTCTATGCCTCTGCCAGGCACTTTACCAGCCTCATCAGTCCCTGCTCTGTGAAGCTCGCCCGCTCTAGCGCCTCGGTCTTCTCAGGCACGTACGCCGACTTGTATGCTGACTAGCTGAAATGCTGAAATGCTGAAGTGCTGAAGTGCTGACCAGCTTCAAATCACCGGCGTCTCACGGTAATCGCCGAATACGTCTTGCATCGCGGCGCTGATCTCCCCGACCGTTGCGTATGCCCTTACGGCCTCGAGGATCGGGTACATCGTGTTCTTATCGCCCCGGCACGCCTGCTTGAGCTCTTCGAGGCACTGTTCGACCCTGTCGTTGTCCCGACTTTCCTTCAACTCCTCGAGACGGTCTAGCTGGCCCTTGGAGACCTCGGGGTCTATGCGGTGGAGTTCCATGTCCTGCTCGTCCTGGGGTTCGTAGACGTTGACGTTGACCATGTAGCGCT
>JACCSM010000337.1 GCA_013698525.1 Rubrobacteraceae bacterium | reverse complement strand
CCGATAGCATCTGTTCGAGGCTGGCGTAATAGGAACACCCGTACTCGCCGGCCAGCTCCTCGGCAAGTTCGGGGACGACATCGGCTACTGCCACAAGCTCTGCGCTCTCGAGGCCGGAGATGGCCCGCGCGTGGTGGGGACCGATGCCACCGCATCCCAATATTCCGAAACGCAGCTTTTCGACGGTCATCTATCCTCTCCCCCTCTGTTTGTTCGGGACGGATCATATATTCGCGGTGCGCTCTCGCGGACGATTAGCTCGGGCTTGAGCAAGACTTCGCTCTCCCCGGGCCGGCCGCGGATGCGGTCGAGGAGCATCCTGGCCACAGGAGCTTCCTGGCCACGCTGGCGCCGATATCGTATTTGGGCGCACTGAGGGTGGTCAGCGCCGCCCAGAGCAGGCCGGTGAACAGCTACCCCTATGCGTACGCTATCATAAGTCTCGGCACCTATCAGCGGGTCTGGAGGGAGGAAGACGTGGAAGGGCGTGGCGGGCCCAGGATAGCGGTTGTGGGTGGAGGAAGCTATCAATGGGGACCCAAGATCATTCAGGACGTCGCTTTGAACGAGGCGTTGCGCGGGGGTAGTTTGGTCCTGCACGACATCGATGGTGAGGCGCTCGATGACATGTACGAATGGGGAACGAGGGCCCTTGATGTGGCGCAAGCCGACCTGAAGCTGGAGAAGACGCTGCAGCTCGAGGAGTCTCTCCGAGGGGCTGACTTCGTAGTCTTGAGCATCTCGACCGGGGGTCTGGACGCTACGGCTTTGGACCTGGAGATCCCCGCCCGTTACGGAGTGGTGCAGACCGTTGGCGACACCGTTGGGCCAGGAGGCCTCTTCCGCGGCCTGAGGAACATCCCTGTGGTCGTCGAGATCGCACGCGCGATGGAGAGGTCTTGCCCCAATGCCGTACTGTTGAACCTCACCAACCCACTGACGGTTCTGACCAGGGCCGTCACGAAAGCCACTTCCATAAGGACCGTCGGGCTCTGTCACGAGCTATTCAGCACCCTCGGCATGCTCTCGAAGATGTTCGTTGCGCCCGAGGAGGCCATCAACGTGAGGGTGGCCGGGGTCAACCACTTTATCTGGGTGACGGACGTGACGGTGCATGGACATGACGTCACCGGCGAAGCGTTCCGCAGGATCTCCGGTGGCGAGGCGCGTGAGATCTCACTCTCAGATGCCGCTGGAGACACCGACCCCTTTGTGAACACGTGGGGATTCCGCACAGAGCTGTGCCGGCTTTACGGGTATCTGCCTGCGGCTGGCGACCGCCACGTGTGCGAGTTCCTTCCCGGATACCTGCAGGACGAGAAGGAGCGGGAGAGGCTCGACCTCAGGATGACCACCGTAGATGTCAGGAGGGAGCGACTAGCCGCAGATAGGGAGAGGGCTCGGCGTATGATCCGGGGTGACGAGTCCATTCCGACCGGGCGCTCGCGAGAGGAGGTCTCCGACATCATAGCCGCCATGTGGACCGGCGAGGACTCCGTGAACATCGTGAACCTGCCGAACGCCGGCCAGGTCAGGGACCTTCCGCTTGGGGCCGTCGTCGAGACTTACGGCGCTCTCAACGGCGCCGGGGCCTCCGGCATCGTTTTCGGGGAGCTTCCCCCACCGGTAGCCGCGCTCGTGCACCCGCACGTCTTCAACCAGGAGGCCATCGTGCAGGCCGGTCTGACAGGTGATATGGACCTCGCCCTCCGCGCCTTTTCGAACGATCCCCTGGTTGGTAGTGGTCCAGATGCCAGAAAGATGTTCGAGGAGATGTGGGAAGTTCAGAAGTAGGTTTCAGGTGACAGCCTTCGACTGTCGCTTGTCAGTTTGACATAGGATCTTTCGGACCTATGGACTTTCAAGGTGGTACATATCGCCTCTTGATCCAACTCTGTATGCAGAGAATTCCTGATGCCTGTAGCCTCCATTTTGTTCAGTGGGAGATCTGGTGCAGGATTGTTGGGTCTTTTGTTTTGGTGTCTTCTGCCAGGAGGAGTGCTTTGCTTAGTATTATGGCGAGGGTGCGGTCGCCTTCGAAAGGTAGGAATAGTTTGTTTCCGAGTCCTCCTGTTGAGGATCCTCGGGTTGGGACGATGCAGAGGTACTGGTCGTTTGGCTCCAAGAGTATGTTGCCGCTGCCGAGGTGAATTTTGTATGTGCGTACGTCGCCCCTGACGATCAGGAACCTGTCTTGTAGGCTACAGCGGTCCGAGATTTTGAGGCGGGGGATCAGACGTTGCAGGACTTGT
>JACCSM010000488.1 GCA_013698525.1 Rubrobacteraceae bacterium | reverse complement strand
GGCTTCGGCGCGGTGATCGCCCCTTCCTTCGCGGACATCTTCAAGAACAACTCGACCAAGAACGGCCTCCTTGCCATCGACCTGCCCGAGGAGACCGTCAAGAACCTTCTGGAATCGGTCAGGGAAGATCCTGAGACCGTGATCACGATCGAACTCGACGAGCTCACCGTCACAGCACCCAACGTCCACGAGACCTTCGAGATGGACGACTTCACCCGACGGCGCATCATGGAGGGCCTCGACGACATAAGCCTCACGCTGACGCGCGAGGAGGACCTCGAAACGTTCGAACGTTCGCGGCCAGGACATCTACCAAGCGTGCAGTAACGCCACTCCAACGAAAGCTCCGTCGACGCCGGAGTTGCGGCCCCCGACGAACGTTTTGCCCTGGTGGCAGCCTGGCGCTACGATGACCCGACGTCCGAAGAGGAGGGTTCAGTGCTAGAAGTCGCGATCATGGTCGAGGGGCAGCAGGGTGTGGACTGGGACCGCTGGCGGCGGCTGGCGCGGGCGGTTGAGGACCTTGGCTACGCTGGTCTCTATCGCTCCGACCACTTCCCAAACAAACGGACGGGTACTTACATGGATTGCCTGGAGCTGTGGGCCTCGCTCGCCTGGCTGGCGGAGAATACTAGCCGCATAGAGTTCGGGCCCCTGGTCTCGCCCGTCTCGTTCCGGCATCCCGTCCTTACAGCCTGGCAGGCCTCCGCCGTGGACAACCTGGCCGGCGGGCGCCTCCGGCTCGGCCTCGGCGCAGGCTGGAATGAGTGGGAGCATGAGACCTTCGGCTTCGAGGTGCTAGACACAGACCGCCGCTTTGTTCGCTTCGAAGAGGGCCTCGAGGTCGTGACCCGGCTGCTCCGCAACGATGAGCCTGTGTCTTTCGACGGCGAGTTCTACAGCCTTCGCGACGCCCTGCTCATGCCACGCTCGCCGCGGCCGGGAGGGACGCCCGTGGTTGTCGGGGGTAACGGCGTGCGGAGGACGCTCCCGCTGGCGGCCCGCTACGCTGACGAGTGGAACGCCGTCTTTCTGAAGGCGGAGGCTTTCATGGATCTCAACGCCCGCCTCGACGGGCTGGTGCGCGAGGCCGGGAGGGCGCCCCAAGAGGTACGCAGAACCCTGATGACCCGCGTCATCTTCGGCCGCACGGAGGCCGACGTAGACCGCAAGCTCGACGGGGCTTTGCGGGATCACCTCCCCGCCGCCATCCTCGTAGGGACGACGGGCGAGATCGTCGAGCGGCTCGGACAACTCTCTGAGGCCGGCGTGCAGCGGGCGATGCTGCAATGGCTGGAGGTGGACGACATAGACGCCCTGGAGGCCATGGCGCACACGGTCCTGCCGCAACTCACAGCGGGTTGAGGAATGCCCATTCCTCAACCCGCGCTGGTCAGCAATTCAGCCAGTCAGCTTCTTGTTTGCCGTTTGCAGGGTGGCGGGACGACCCCGACGAGTAGATAATGGCGCGATGGCAGATCGCGCGAAGCTCATCGGGTTCAACCACGTAGCCCTCGAGGTCGGGGATATAGAGGAGGCACTCGAGTTCTACGGCCGCCTCTTCGAGATCGAGTTGCGAGGACGCGGACCCAGGATGGCGTTCATAGACGCTGGAGACCAGTTCATCGCCATAGCCGAAGGCGAGAACCGCTCGCCCGACAAGCACAGGCACATCGGAATGGTGGTTGACGACAGGAGGGTGGTCAGGCGGGCACTCAGGGAGCTGGGGGTTGAGATCCTGCCTGGCAGGGGCCTTGATTTCCTCGACCCGTGGGGCAACCACTGGCAGGTCGTTGACTACTCGGAGATCCAGTTCACCAAAGCGCCCGAGATCCTCAGTGGCATGGGCCTCCAGGGACTGAAAAAATCAGAGAAGGCGCTGGAGGAACTGCGCAGAAAAGGCCTCGCCCCCGGGTGAGTCCGCAGAGAGAACCCGAGTCTTTGCGCCGGCCGCCACCGAGAACAAGAACCGGACGCTGAAACCCGAAGGCGCCGCTGCGGGTTGGGCGGATCGCGCGGATGACCACAGGGTGCGCGAAGTACAGCGACGAAGAAACCAAGAGAAGACCCGACAGGGAAGCCGGGCCTTCTAACGACAGTGATGCGAACCTACGAGACGACTAGCCTCGTTAGGCGCCTTTCACCGCTCGTTCACGCTGCAGTCATGCGCCGTACCAGAACCAGCGCGACGACTCCGGAGCACGCAAACAAGATGGCGACCGTCACGGGGAGCCAAGCGCTACCACCGGTGTCTGGCAGCATGTGCTCCGGCGCGGAAGCGGCGGCACTCGCAGAAGCGCTCGCTGTCGCGCTTGCGTCCGTGCTCGCGTTGTCCTGCACCAGCAGGACGTCCAGACTGTCGGCATAGACGGTGCCGACCGCGAAAGCGCTGTAGACTCCGCCCGAGGCCAGCGCGGCATCGGGGACCGTCAAGACCGTCTGGTGCGTTCCGGCGGAATTCACGTCGAGCGTGTAGGTCCCGGCGGGCACCTCGGCGTAGGGACTATCCTCTGGGAATGCCAGGTCCGTGACCAGAGGGTCGCCGCCCCTGGGAACCACGTCGACGGGCCCCGCGTCTGGCGAGGCGTGGATGACACGTACCTTGGCGTTACCCGCGGAGGGAGCCCTCAGGTCGTCCTGGTAGACCTGCGCGGTTATCGAGCCGTCGGTGACCAGGCCCACAGCCGCTATGGTGTAAACGCCGTCGGCGGCCAACTTCACTGGCACGTCGATGACCGGTGTCGAGGTGTCACCCGAGGCGTAGACAGTAACCTGCTGCGTACCGGCAGGGAGCGACAGGTATGAGGAGACGGTGGTGTAGGGGACATCGGTGAGCGCTGGCTCACCGTTGACGTAGACGTCGACGTTCGGGGCGTCGGGCGAGAGGTGGGCCACCCGCACCTGAGCATCTCCACTCCCCTGCGCGAGGGCCGGTGCGGCCAACGCGAGCGCCGCAAGCAGCGCCAGCCCAAAGATGAATACCCTGCGAAAGTTGTTGCTCAACATTAACCTCCTTGTAGATCAAGCTTACATGCTGCCGCGATGATCGAGAACACTCGTGTCTCACATGTCGCGTTAGTCGCTCATTACACATCATACCGAGTCCGGCTGAAGAGTCTCGAAACATCATGCAGCCTGCGGCCACCAGTGGTAGTTGGTGAGGTCCTTTATCAGCTCGCTTTGATCGAGCAGTTCCACGCATCGGTCCATCAGCGTTTGC
>JACCSM010000317.1 GCA_013698525.1 Rubrobacteraceae bacterium | reverse complement strand
CTCGACAGCGGCCTCGCGGCCGGAATAGACATCTCCCCCTCCATGCTGAGAGAAGCGAACCGGCGAGCTCGCGCGATCGGGGCAAATCCATCCTTCGTTAGGGCGAACGCGAAGAACCTTCCTTTCTCCGACGGCTCTTTCAGAGGCGCCGTCTGCGGCGGCACCCTTAACGAGTTCAGCGATCCGGCCCGTGTCCTGCGGGAGACTCACAGGGTCCTCGAGCCCGGCGGGCGTCTCGCTATTATGGGTATCCTGCGTGCCGGCACGCCGCGTGGACGCCGGCTCCAGCGTTTACTCTCCACGGGCGGTATAAGGTTCTTCGACCCCGACGAGTTACACAGCTTCCTCGACCACGCGGGCTTCGAGCCAGATCCACCTCAGACGTACGGTCCCGTCTTCTTCGCGGGCGCGACGCGTAGGGACTGACGCTACCGCCGCGTCCTACAAGGCCTCTACCACGTCGGGGGTCGGGAGCGCTCCCTGGGCACCCGCCTCCGTCACCGCTGCCGCACCGGCCCGCACAGCGTAGGCAACCGCGTCTTCCAGAGGGGCGTCGTCGGCGAGCCTTGCGGCCAGGGCACCGACGAACGCGTCTCCAGCACCCGTAGTATCAACGACCTCCACTTCCGGGGCCGCGAGGTGTTTCGCGGACTCGCCGCCCGAGAAGACGGCGCCGTCTTCACCGACCGTGACAACAACGGATTTTGGTCCCAGGGACAGGAGTTCTGGGACGGCCGAGCGGGCCCCATCTACACCTTCGACCCTCTCACCGAGGAGAAAAGCGGCCTCATGCTCGTTGAGTACCAGGGGGTCCAGCTTCTCGAGCAGTGACTGCGGGATCTCGAATGGTGGCGCAAGGTTGACCAGCGCGCGGGTCCCGTTCCCTGATGCGACCTCGACGGCCCGCAGGACGACCTCGGGCTGGACCTCCATCTGGGCGACGAGCACGTGAGCCTCGCCGATAGACTCGGAAGCCTCGTCTACGTCCTCCGCTGTGAGGCGGCGGTTAGCGCCAGGGGCGACCGTGATCGCGTTCTCCCCGTCCGGGGTGACGGTTATGAAAGCCGTGCCTGTGGAAGAATCAGGGGCCTCTTGCACAAGGCTCGTATCGACTCCTTTATCGGCGAGCGACCGTACGAGCGGCTCGCCGAACCCGTCGTCGCCAACGCGGCCAAGGAAGGTCACGCTCGCGCCGAGGAGGGCCGCGGCGGCGGCCTGATTGGCCCCCTTGCCGCCGTTGTGTGTCGCGAGACGGGCGTCCGTGACCGTCTCGCCAGGCGTGGGGCGGCGCTCCACGCTCAGGACGAAGTCCTGGTTGATCGAACCGACGACGAAGACGTCACCCACTCAGGATCTCCTCTCCCGACTCATCGCGATCTCTCTAGCCCAGGAGCTCTGGGACCTCGGGATCTACCATCACCTCCAGCAGATACGGCCTCCCTGCGTTCAGGGCGCGCTTGACGGCAGGAAGGAGGTCCACATCCTCCTCTACGAGCTCGCCATCGATGCCGAGCCCCCGCGCAACCCCAACGAAGTCTATCCCCTCTACGTCGAGCCCTGGCACCCTATCCCCCGCGCCGATGGCGTCGCGGAAACCCTTGAGAATGGAGTAACCCCTGTTGTTGACGACGATAAAGGCGACATCAGCCCCGTAGCGGGCCGCGCTCCAGAGCGCCTGGACCGAGTACATGCTCGACCCGTCACCTATGGTGCAGACGACGGGCCTGTTCGGGACCGCGAGCTTGAATCCGACGGAGCCAGGCATACAGAAGCCGAGCCCCCCAGCGGCCGAAGTGTGGTAGCCGCCGGGCCGGTTGAAGCGGATGTATGTGTGGAGCTTCGCCTTGCTCGAGGCCGTCTCGTCGAAGACGGCCGCATCCTCAGGCAGTACTCTTGCGATGGTGTGCATCACATACTCCACCGACATCGGCGTTCCTGCCTCCGGTTCGGGTGGCGACTCTTGGGCAGGCGGGGGTGTGCGGTCCTCCCCTGGCAATAACTCCGTGAGACCCCGGATAGCAAGCCCCACGTCCCCAACAACGCTCGTCCCAACCGCCGCGCGGGCCGCCTCCTCCTGGTCTTCGGAGACGTGGAGTACCCGCGCCTGGCCTGCGACAGTCGGGCCTGGTACGTAAGGATAGTAAAGGAAGACGGGTGCGCCGAGGACGAGGACGACATCGTGGTCAGAGAGCCGTTCGGCGAGCTGCTTTTGGGACGGGGGGAGATGCCCCTGGAAAAGCGGGTGGTCCTGGGGGAAGCTGGCGAGCGGGGAGATGGGGTCCTGCCAGACGGGTGCCGCAAGCCTCTCGGCGAGCGTGACGGCGTCGTGGAAGGCCCCGGACCGTTCGACGCCGGCCCCCGTGACGACGGCGGGGCTTCGCGCTTCCCTGAGTATGCCGGCGAACCGGCCGATAGCATCGGGGTCTGGGGCGATGCGGTGGATCACGTCGTGGTCTTCCAGCTGATCTGCTTCCTCGTCCCAGTCGTCCATCGGGATCGAGACGAAGACAGGTCCTCTTGGTTGTTGCATCGCGGTGTGGTAGGCGCGCCGGATCTCCCCTGGCACGTCCCCGGCACGCACGGGCTCGAAGCTCCCTTTTGCGTAGGGCTTCGCAAGCTCGACGAGCTTCCCGGTGAGCAGCGGTTCTAGGGATCTGTGACGCCTGTCCTGCTGCCCGGCGGTGACCACGAGCGGGGTCTTGTTGTGCCACGCCGTGATCATAGCCCCCATAGCGTTGCCGAGGCCGGGTCCGGTGTGCAGATTGACAAGGGCCGCCCGTCCCGTGCCCTGGGCGAACCCCTCGGCCATCCCGAGAACCGTCGCCTCCTGGAGCCCGAGCACGTAGCGGAAGTCTTCGGGGAAGTCTTTCAGGAAAGGCAACTCCGTCGAGCCGGGGTTGCCGAAGACCGTGGTCATCCCCAGACGGCGCAAGAGATCGAAGGTCGCCTCGCGAACCGTAGCCATACGCCTCTCCCCTCTGTGAGAATCTGCCCCTCGGGCCAAATATATCAGAGGAGGCGCACGGCATTCACAACAAGCGCGACGCTATCGAACGGTCGGTTCGGGTCCCGTCTCCGGAAGGAGCGTCGATTCGCAGGGGGCCTCCGGCACCGCTACCTGCGACTCGCGGCCAGTGCCCGCACTATCACGGAAGCGAGTACGAGTGCCACCGCCCTGACCAGCCCTTTCAGGACGGCCTCGGTCAGATCGTCCCTTATACCTCTGCGTTCGGGGATCTTCTCCCCTATAAACCTGGCCAGCGGCTGGCTGAGGCCCATGGAGATCGCTATGGACAGCAGCGTCAGCAGCCGCTGCTGGGTCTTGTCGCTCATCGCACTCCTCTCTCTTGGTTCCGCGGGGTCGCCTATCCCGCGCATCTCTCTCACCCTGTCGAGGCCTGCGACGGTGATCACATACTCGGACGCAGTATCGGCCGGTGCTATGTATGACTGGTCCACAAGGTACCTGGCGGCGACGTCGCACTCGGTGGACTCAAGGTCGAGATCAGCCCTCGGCGCCGCGCCCTGTCCTGGCATCCCGGGTCCCCCGATCGGCACCGGATCCGTTAGCTTTTCTCCCGACAGGTCGTAGAAAGCGCCCAGAAGCCGCATCGCGGTCTCTTCTACCCCGCTTGTCGCCAAGATCCTACCCTCCCCGGCCTGGAACAGCCATTCGACGGCACTTACACGGTACCCGACCCTGGCACCGCCTAACCCTCGTCCTCTGAAAGGCATCCTTCGTAAGGTCCCAAACGGAAGTGTAGAATGGTGCGGGCAGCGTTCTAGAGCCAGACCAAGGGCAGGATGTCAGAAGCGAGAAAAACAGTCTTGGACGACCGCTACGACGTCGTCCGACCACTCGGAAGCGGAGGTATGGGCGAGGTGTTCCTGGCCCGCGACCGGGTGCTCGGTCGCGACGTGGCGCTGAAGGTCCTAAGGAAACAGTACGCCGGCGACGAGGAGTTTGCCGAGCGCTTCAAGCGCGAAGCCATGAGCGCAGCCTCCCTCTCCCACCCGAGCATCGTCCAGGTCTACGACAGGGGCGAGACGGCAGAAGGGGCCTCCTACATAGCCATGGAATACGTGCCCGGCGGCACGCTCAAGGAGAGGATCTCCAGGGACGGCCCGCTCGAGGCGGCGGACGCAGCCGCGATCGGGGCGCAGGTCGCCGAGGCGCTCGGAGCGGCCCACGACAGGGGCATGGTCCACCGCGACATAAAGCCCCAAAACGTACTACTCACCGCCAACGGCGGGGCGAAGGTGGCTGACTTCGGCATCGCCAGGGCCGGCTCCTCAGCGACCATCTCCCGGACGGGATCCGTGATGGGCACAGCCGGCTACATGTCCCCCGAACAGGCACTCGGCAAGTCCGCTACCCCAAAGAGCGATCTCTACTCCCTAGGAGTGGTCTTATACGAGGCGCTGACAGGCGAGCTACCGTACACCGCGGACAACCCTATTGCCGTCTCGATGAAGCACGTCAACGAACCACTGCGGCCCCCCATAGAACTAAACCCCAGGATACCCGATGGTATGAACGCCCTCGTGACGAAGCTCCTGGCGAAAGACCCGGAAGAGCGTTACGCGGACGCCGACGAGCTTGCGGACGATCTCTGGAGGGTAAGTCGCGGGCTCGTGCCGGTCATGGCGGGCGTCGGAAGGATGGAGGGACCGCGCCCGCAGAGTACCGGGCGCGCGTCGTCAACGCGTACGAACGAGATGCCAAGACCCCGGCCTGCTCCTGCGCCGATGCGGCGCCGACGGGGCTTCCCCTTGTCGATGATCGCACTCGTTGCGATCCTGTTTACCCTCGGCGTACTCGGCGGCCTCCAGGCCGTTCTGGGACCAGACACCATGAGTGGCTGGTTCGACGTCTTCCAAAGCGACGCTCAGCCGCCGGCCCAGCCAGCCGGACCGAAGCAAGTCAAGGTGCCCGACGTAGTTGGGCTCACCAGGAGCGAGGCGGAGCGCAGGCTCACCGATGCGGAACTCGAGGTCGGGCAGGTGAGTTCGTTTCCGAGTAACAGTATCGCCGCGGGCAGGGTCATCGAGCCAGGCTTCGCTGTGGCCACGCCCGTCGAGCCAGGTACCAAGGTAAACCTGACTATCAGCTCAGGACCACAACCTTCCTCATCCGCTAGCTCGTCCGCATCCGCCCAGTCAAGCCCCGAACCCGGGGCCGCCTCGGCAAGCTCTTCCGCGTCGGCGCAGCCTGGCCCGCGCGAGGATCGCCAGGCGGTCCAGAGGCCGGCGGCCGGAGAGAATGGCCCCAGGGTAGTAAGAGAACCCAAGACCAAGGTGCAGAAGAGTCCACCAGCACGAAGGCCGAACGTTGCCGCACCAGCTAGGGAACCTGGAGACGACAGCGGGGGACAAGGTCGCGGCAGGAACCGCGGGCGCGGTGGAGGACAAGGTGAGGTCTAAAGCGATTGGCAGCGACATCGGCCTACTGCGAATAAGCGAGCGGCCTTCAGCGAAAACAACAAGCTGAAATGCTGACCAGCTGAAGTGCTGGAAAGGGGAGAATCATGAAGGCGATCCGGATACACGAGTTCGGCGGACCCGAGGTCCTTGGCTACGAGGACGTCGAGGTCACCGAGCCGGGTCCCGGTCAGGCACGCGTGAAGCTCGCGGCCTCCGGCGTCAACTTTATAGACGTCTACCAGCGCACGGGCCTCTACCCCGGTGACGTTCCGCGTACGCTCGGGCTCGAAGGAGCCGGCGAAGTGGATGCTGTGGGTGAAGGCGTCGATGACGTGGCGGCAGGCGATTACGTTGCGTTCGCGAGCACGCCAGGATCCTACGCTGAGTACGTGGTCGCTCCTGCTGAGAACCTTGTGCCTTTCAACGCCACGCTCGTCGAGGCGCGGGTCGCCGCCGCTGCCATGCTCCAGGGCATGACCGCCCACTACCTGACGCACAGCACATTCCCGCTACAGGAAGGCCAGACGGCGCTCGTGCACGCAGCGGCAGGCGGCGTCGGGCTTCTGCTCGTCCAGCTCGCGAAGATGCGGGGGGCGACCGTGATCGGGACCGCTGGTACCGAGGAGAAGGCGAAGCTCGCCACGGAGGCAGGGGCCGACGAGGTCATCCTCTACACCGAACAGGACTTCGTGGAGGAGACGAACCGTATCACGGGCGGTGAAGGCGTCAACGTCGTCTACGACTCTGTAGGTAAGGAAACCTTCGACGGCGGCCTCGATGTCTTGCGCCCACGCGGCTACATGGTGCTCTTCGGCGCATCCAGCGGTCCGGTGCCCCCGTTAGACCCCCAGATCCTCAACCAGAAGGGCGGCCTCTTC
>JACCSM010000307.1 GCA_013698525.1 Rubrobacteraceae bacterium | reverse complement strand
CAGGATAACCTCCCGCAGTTCGCCGTCGTGGCTTCTACTCTTGTGATCGCTGCCCTGTTCAACCCTGTGCGACGGCGCATCCAGTCCTTCATCGATCGGCGTTTCTACAGACGCAAGTACGACGCGAGAAAGACTCTCGAAGCGTTCTCCGCGAAGCTACGTGACGAGACGGACCTGGACAGTTTGAATGCGGACCTGGTAACGGTTGTGGGGGAGACGCTGCAACCGGCACATGTCTCGCTGTGGCTGCGTCCCGATACACCACAGAAGGGGGAGAAGGCAGACTAGACTGGGCCGGATCTGGGCTACATGGGATAGTGTTGGGCGATCTAGCTGTTTAATTCTGGCGCCAGAAGACGTATGATAGAGATCCATGCAGGTGTGCCGGAGTAGAGGTTTGCGGGAAGGGATGAGCCCGCGCCTCACCGCCGCCGGATTCTCTTCCCCTATTCCGACTTTGATAGAAGGCAGGGGCGTTACGTTGGTACTTTCTTTGGGGGTGTAGATGAGCGAGACCAAGTATATCTTCGTGACGGGCGGCGTGGTGTCGTCCATAGGCAAGGGGACGAGCGCAGCGGCGCTTGGGATGCTGCTCAAGAGCCGTGGCTACAGGGTCGTGCTCCAGAAGTTCGACCCTTACATCAACGTGGATCCTGGGACGATGAACCCTTACCAGCACGGCGAGGTCTTCGTCACCGAGGATGGGGCCGAGACGGACCTCGACCTCGGTCATTACGAGCGCTTTCTCGACGAGAACCTCGGCGGGCTCTCCAACGTGACCACAGGCAGCGTCTACTGGGAGGTCATAACCCGTGAGAGGAGGGGCGACTACCTCGGGGCGACCGTGCAGGTCATCCCTCACATAACCAATGAGATCAAGAACAGGATAGGTCGCCTCGGCCAGGACAAGGACATCGTCATAACCGAGATCGGGGGCACCGTAGGCGACATCGAGAGCCTGCCCTTTCTCGAAGCCATAAGGCAGTTCCGAAACGACGTCGGGCGCAAGAACGTGCTCTACGTCCACGTCTCCTACGTACCCTACATCGAGGCGGCAGGCGAGTTGAAGACCAAGCCGACCCAGCACTCGGCGCAGCGCTTGCGTGAGATCGGAATAAGCCCCGACGTGCTCATCTGCCGGGCGGACAGGCCCATAAGCGACGATATAAGGAGGAAGATCGCACTCTTCGCTGACACGGAACTCGACTCTGTCATAGCGGCCGAGGACGCCCCCAATCTCTACGCGATACCGTTGAATCTGCACGAGGAAGGCCTCGACGATCTGGTACTAGATAAGCTGGGGCTGAGCGCGCCCCACGCCGACCTCAGGGAGTGGCGGCACCTCGTCTCCCGCATGCTCGGGGCCAGTCGGACGGTAAGAATCGCGATCATCGGTAAGTACATAAAGCTCCAGGATGCTTACCTCTCCGTGGTCGAGGCCCTGGCCCACGCCGGTGGCGCCCACGGCCTGAAGGTCGAGCTCGACTGGGTCGACTCCGAGCAGCTCGTGGACAGGGCTTCTACGGAAGAGCGGCTCGCTGGTGTCGATGGCGTCCTCGTGCTACCAGGCTTCGGCCACAGGGGCGCTGAGGGCAAGATAGAGGCGGCGCGCTACGCGCGCGAGACTAGGACGCCCTACCTCGGGCTCTGCCTCGGAATGCAGATAGGGGTCATCGAGTTCGCCCGCAACGTCGCAGGCCTCGAGATGGCGAACTCCACCGAGTTCGAGCAGGATACGCCACACCCTGTAATAGACATCATGCCCGACCAGGTCGGCGTCGAGATGGGCGGTACGATGCGCCTCGGGCACTGGCCCTGCCAGATCGTGCCAGGCACGCTTGCCGAGGAGGTTTACGGCTCTGGCCTCGTCCACGAACGCCACCGACACCGGTACGAGGTGAACAACGCCTACAGGGACGCGCTGGCTGATGCGGGGATGGTCTTCTCGGGCACCTCGCCCGACGGCAGGCTCGTGGAGATAGCAGAGTTAGGAGACCACCCGTTCTATATCGGGAGCCAGTTCCATCCTGAGTTCAAGAGCCGCCCCTTGAGGCCCCATCCGCTGTTCTACGGCTTTGTGGGCGCCTGCGGGGAGACGGCCGACCTGGACAGGGAAGCCCTCAGGCCGGAACAAAGGGCGGCCCACTGAGGGAGCCCGGCGGATCTCGGGGCCTCCTCGGGGCCGAAAGCCGGCTTACAACGGCCGTGCTCGCCACCGGCGACCCCGCTGGTACCATCGCCACCAGCTCTGCGGGACTGATCGAGTTCTCGGCGGCTCTCTGCTGGGACAGTCTCGAACACGTGCCCAGGTCGCCCACGCTTCCCGCCCTGCCCGAACCCGCGCGCTGCACCGTCGTCGAGACAGACGACCCTGCATGGGCGAGACGTGAGATCCTGGGTGAGATCCTGGCCCTCTCGGAACGCGACCTCGGCTCGGCCCTGGAGACCATCCTGCGCTCCCTGACGATCACAGCGGCGCTCTCTGAGGCCGTCCTCGAGACAAGGGCAGCCCGCGTGGCCCCTCCTGGCTCGGCCCCGGCGACCCCCTTGCACGCCCTGGCACTCGACCTCCGGGAAGCCGGCTTCCGCGTCAGGTTCGCCCCGTCATGGACGCCGGTGCCAGAAGGTACAGTAGGCCTCGGAGTCCTCGGGGCCGAGCAGGAACTGAAAGGCTTCTTGCGTGCCCATCCATCGTGGAGGGTAGCCTGAGGATCCCCCGACGTTCGACTGGATCGCATCATCGATCCAGGCTACCCTTCGAAAGCATGAGACGGCACTACCTCCAAGGAGTATTTGTAACGGTCCTTGCGCCAACGCTCCCTGGGGGCGGATGATGAGGATCGGGGTGCCAACCGAGAGGACCCAGGGGGAGAGCAGGGTAGCGCTGGCCCCGCACGCTGTATACGAGTTGACCCACGCGGGACACAGGGTCTTCGTCGAGGCCGGGGCGGGGGAGGCCTCGAGCATCGACGACGAGAGCTACGAGGAGGCCGGCGCGCGCCTCGTCGATGAGGCCGCGCGGGTCTACAGTGATTCGGAGATCGTTGTCAAGGTCTACGGGCCTGTCGAGGAAGAGTACGGGTACCTGAGGGAGGGTCTGGTCCTTGTCTCCTTCCTCTCCCTGCCGGTCAACCGGGATCTGATGCGGGCCCTCCTCGACTCCCGGTGCGTCGCGTTCGCCATGGAGACGATCCGCGACGCGCGTGGTCGCCTGCCCGTGCTCACGCCGATGAGCGAGATCGCGGGCCGCCTCACCCCGCAGATAGGCGCCCACTACCTCCAACGCCCCTTTGGAGGACGCGGCATACTTCTCGGTGGCTCGACGGGCGTGAGGCCTGGACGCGTGGTCGTACTCGGCGCGGGGATCGTCGGGGCCGGCGCCGCGAGGGTGGCCAGCGGTCTCGGGGCAGAGGTGGTCATCATAGACAGGGACCTGGACCGCCTCAGGCTTATCGAGGATGCCCGCCTTCCCAACACGACGACGCTGGCCGCGAGCAGTCTCGGGATCAGGGACGCCGTGCTGCGCTCGGACCTCCTTATAGGGGCGGTACAGGTCGTGGGCGCCCGCACGCCGGCCCTCGTGGACCGTGAGACGGTCTCGCAGATGAAAGAAGGGAGCGTGATAGTCGACGTAGACGTTGACTACGGGGGCTGTGTTGAGACCTCCCGTCCGACCACCCTCGCAGACCCTACCTTCGTCGAGTACGGGGTTACCCACTACTGCGTGAAGAACGTGCCAGCATCTGTACCCGTCACGGCCACGAGGGCCCTCAGCAATGCCCTCCTGCCTTACATGCGCAGGCTGGCCGGTGTCGGTCTCTCCGACGCGCTAGGGGCCGACGAGGGGCTTGCAAGGGGCGTCGCCGTCGCCGAGGGACGGGTCGTCGACCCCGTCCTCGCCAGCGACACGGGCATGGAGTACAACCAGCTCTCCTCCGTGTTGCCGCTCCACTCGGAGGCCAGATGACCTTCGAGCCCCTCGGACGCTCGCTCTCGGACTTTACCGTCGAGCTCGACGTGTACTCGGGGCCGTACGAGTGGCTGCTCGCCCTGATACTCAAGGACGAACTGGAGATCTTTGAGGTCCCATTGCGCGAGCTGGTCGAGTCTTACCTGCTCGTCCGCCGGCCCGGCGCGGCGAATGGCCTCGAGCGCGATACGGATTTCGCTGGTTCCGCCGCAGCCCTCATCCTCTTGAAGAGCCGCACGCTCTCACCGGCGATCGACGCAGATTCTGAAGGCATCGAAGACGAGCCTCTCTCGCCGGAAGTGCTCGCCGAGAGGCTCACGGAATACTTGAAGATCCGGCGCGCAGCCGAGCACCTGAAGGATCGCTTCGTCCTGAACGCAGGCCATTACACCTCGGCCCACACCATAGCTCCGAGACAGGGAAGCCTCAGCATCAATCTCGACCGCGTGTCCCTGGCCGCGCGGCAGGCATTCTCTCGTCTCATCGAGCCGCCGGTGAGGCACCTCGGCCCGATCACGGTAACCCTCCAGCAACTCGCGGGGATCATCCGCACGGCCATTGCTGGCGGACCCGTCTCCTACGAGAGCCTCACGAGCGATATGGACCGCATGAACAGAGCAGTCGCATTCGCCGCTGCGCTCTCGCTCGCCCAGGAGGGTAGCCTCACACTCACCCAGGCCGAACCCCTGGGACCTCTTACCCTGGAGCCATCAAGGTGAGAGACCAGGAACGCAGGCCGGCGCACCTCATCGAGGCGGTCCTCCTGGTGAGTGCAAGACCTATCGGTTCTTCTGACCTCCGGTCGGCGACTGGCCTCTCTGATCAGGAGCTGGAGAGTGCTCTGGCGGGCCTGCGGGAGCGCTATGCCCCCGAGTCTTCGGGAATCGTGCTGCGAGAGGTCGCCGGCGGCCACCTTCTCTCGACGAATCCAGCCTGCTCCGCCGCCGTCGAGCGCTTTCGGCGGGAGGCCCGTCCCGCTCCGCTCTCTGGCGCTGCCCACGAGGTCCTGGCCTGCGCGCTGTACCTCGGACCGCTCACGCGCGGAGCCGTCTCCCGCGTGCGCGGCGTGAACTCAGACGCGGTCATACGGAGCCTGATCGAACGCAACCTACTCGTCGAAGTCGGCGCTGATCACGACGCCCCCGGCTCACCCGCGCTCCTCGGGGTGACCGACGAATTTCTGGCGGCCACCGGCGCCTCATCCCGGAAGGACTTCCCCCCCTTAGATTCGCTCGTGACCCAGGAAGAGCTCGACCGCGTTCGCGAACGCCTGGCGTCGTCGGGGACAGCTGCCGGCAGCGAGCCTTCCTAGTGCGCCTGCAGGCGTTCCTCGCCAGGGCTGGCGCGGCCCCCTCGCGCCGCAAAGCCGAGACTCCGATACTTGACGGCCGCGTAACGGTCAATGGCGAGACAGCGA
>JACCSM010000269.1 GCA_013698525.1 Rubrobacteraceae bacterium | reverse complement strand
CTTCGGGGATGGAGCGCGGCGTGATCGCCGATTCCCTCGGCTTGCGCGAGCGTCCGGCGGCTGGCTACGCGCTGCTGGCCGTGGTCCTGGTCCTGGCGCTCTTCCGAGGGTACTCCGGGCCGGTCCTGAACGACTGGCCGGCGGTGGGAGGCTTGTTCGGCGGCCCGGAGTCGAGCACGACGGGCGACGCCGTTGGCATGGCGGTGGGCACGCAGGCCGTCTATCCGATGGAGTTTTTGATCGGGACGATGACATCGCCGCCCGTGGCGTGGCTGGGTCTGTTTGGCATATTCCTGCTGGCCGCCGGGCTGTGGGGACGGACGAAGACGCCACAGACGCTGGCTTATATCACCCTGATCCTATGGCCCGTCATCATCTTCCTCGGCAGCCGCTTCTCCCTGACAGGCTTCCCGCAACGCTTCGGGCGCGATCTGGGCGTGCCGCTCGCGTTGCTGGCGGCTTTCGCGTTCGTCGCGATACTGCGTTCCCTGGGACCACGCCGGGCGGCGGCGGTCTTCGCGGCTTCCGTTGCGGTCCTGACGGCGAGTACGCTCGTCGGCCTCCGCACTCTGGAGAGCCTGGAGAACGCAAGCAAGCCGAGCATCCAGATGACCATAACGCCCGCCATCGCCGAGGCCGGAGAGTGGCTGGAGGCGCACAACACCGGAGGCAACATCATGGTGAGCCCGCACGTCAACCAGGTGCCTAGCCGCATGATGCTGGCGATGGGCGATTACTCGGGGCTTCAGTCCTTCGAGCATTGGCAGATAGACCGTCCCAGGGACCTGCCTCCCACGGGACCGGAACCGCTGCGAGACGTGATCTGGGTCGTGACCCATCCAGAAGGGGAGAAGACCCAACAACTCCTCAAGAAGCACGACGTTCGCTACGTGGTCCTCTACAAGAACATGCCAGACCGGCCGACGGCGGACTACTGGCGGCTCTTCGCGTCGCGGCCCGAACTCTATAGGACGACCTTCGAGAACGAGGACGTCCTGATCGTCGCGAGGCTCGATACAGCGGAGTAGAATGCCTCCGCGATGGACCGTGGAGACGAGCGCATAAAGGGTAGCGAAGAACACGCCGAACCCCGGAAGAGGGAGAGCGTGGGACAAGCCCTCGGCTTCGTGCTGGCCGTGTATGCGGCGAGCCGGCTCTTCTACCTGTTGGCTGGGGCGTGGTTCGTCCGGATCATCCCCGTCTCGTACTTCCAGCGGACCACCTCCGACACGCCGTTTGGGACGTTCAACATCTGGGCCCACTGGGACGGCGAACACTACGTGGCGCTGGCCGCTAGCGGGTACATGCAGCCCCCGGCCAACGTCTCCCCGGCGTTCTTCCCACTGTACCCGACGCTCATGAGATCCTTCGCCGGACTGTTCGGAGGACCATTGTCACCGGGCGCGCTGTCGCTGTGGGGCGTCCTCCTCTCGCTGCTCTTCCTGCCCTTCGCCATGTATTTCGTCTACCGGATCTCCGAGCACGGCTGGGGCCCGGAGGTAGCGAAGGGGACCGTACTCGTACTGGCCTTCTTCCCGGCGGCCTTCTTCCTGAACGCGGCCTATACCGAAAGCCTCTTCCTCGCGCTCTCCGCCGGTTCCTTATGGGCCTTGCGGGTGCGGCGGGACCTGCTCCTTGCGTGCGTGCTCGCCGGGCTCGCCACGGCCACGCGCAACGTCGGGGTGTTCTTGCTCGCGCCGCTCTTCTACGAGTGGTTCAAGAACAGAGATATTTACGGCTGGCGGGTGGTCTATCTGGCCCTCGCGCCTTCGGGTTTGATCCTGTACATGGCGTACCTCTGGGGGCGTTTCGGGGACCCGCTGCTTTTCTACACGGAGCAGGGGCGATGGGGCCGGGAGACCGCCGGCCCGCTCGTGATCGTGGTCAACATCCTCAGAGAATCCGGGGAGGGCGTCATGCGGCTTCTCGGGCCCGGACTCTTCACCAGTCCGTCGCTTGGGGAGATCGCGGATCGGGCCTCGGGCGGGCAGAATGCTTTCGACCTGATCCTCCTCGGCGTCATCGTCGC
>JACCSM010000252.1 GCA_013698525.1 Rubrobacteraceae bacterium | reverse complement strand
GGAACTCAACCGTGCCTGCGTTGCTGTAGCCGGCCTCGCTGGCGAAGCGGACGGCGGCGTTGCAGATCGACTCGCGCAGGTCCGGGTCGAGCGCCGGGGACGGAGCCTCTTCGACGACCTTCTGGTGACGGCGTTGGATCGAACACTCCCGCTCGAAGAGATGGAGGACGTTGCCTCGCTGGTCGCCCAGCACCTGCACCTCTACATGACGCGGGTCTTCCACCAGCCTCTCGAGGAACACCGACCCATCTCCGAAGGCCGCCTCGGCCTCCCGGCGCGCTCCCCTTACCGCCTCGACGAAGTCACTCTGGCGCGTCACGGCCCGCATTCCGCGCCCCCCACCTCCTGCGCTCGCCTTTACCAGGACAGGGTAGCCGATACGGTCAGCCTCTCTCTCGAGCCGGTCCTCGCCGTCGTCTTCTCCATCGTAGCCCGGGATCGTGGGTACGCCGGCCCTGTCTGCCAGTTCCTTCGCCCGCACCTTGTGGCCGACCGTCTCCATCGCCTCGGGCGGAGGCCCGACCCAGACCGCGCCAGCCAACTGGACCGCCCTGGCGAACTCCGCGCTCTCCGAGAGGAAACCGTACCCTGGGTGCACGGCTTCGGCCGCTGAGCGTTCGATCACCTCCACCAGCCGTCCGATGTTCAGGTAACTCTCCGAGGCCGGGGCAGGGCCGAGGAGGTACGCCTCGTCGGCGAGGCGCCGGTGCATCGCGCGCTCGTCCGCCTCCGAGTAGACGGCGATGCTCTTTACCCCGAGTTCGCGGCAGGTGCGGATGACACGGACCGCTATTTCGCCGCGGTTGGCGATGAGGACGCTACCGAAGGTCACCGCTCCGTTCTCCAGCGCGGCTCGCGTTTCTCGATGAAGGCTGCGAGTCCCTCCTGGCCCTCTTCACCGGTGCGCAGCTCGGAGATCACACGCGCCGTCAAGCCTGGCGCCTCCATCGGTTCTGTCGTCTCGAGCCGGCGTAGCAACGCCTTCATCGTGGCCTGAGCGACCGGACCTCCTTGCAGCAGCTCGCCGACTTTCTCATCGACTGCTTCGTCGAGGGCATCCCTCGAAACAACGCCGTGGACGAGACCGATCTCCCGCGCCCGTTCGGCGTCGAACCTTTCTCCCGTGACGAACAACGACCTGGCGTGCGAAGCCCCGATCTTGCGTACGACGAACGGTGAGATCGTAGCCGGTGCGATGCCGAGCCGCACCTCGGAGAAAGCGAACCGTGCTTCCGAATCCGCCACCGCCACGTCAGCCGCCGCTACGAGACCAGCCCCGCCACCCATCGCCGCGCCTTGCACCCTGACGACCAGCGCCTTGGGGCACTCGTCTATGGTCCAGAACATCACGGCCAGACGTCTGGCGTCCTCCAGGTTCTCCTCATAGGAGAAGGCGGCCGTCTCCCGCATGTACCCTATATCCGCACCGGCGCAGAACGAGCGCCCCTCGCCAGCCAGCACCACCACCCTCGTCTCCTCGTCCCCCGCCAACTCTTCGAAGCAGCGCGTCAACTCCTCGATAAGTGCCGCATTCAGCGCGTTGTGCGAGTCAGGACGCGCGAGGATCACGGTTGCGACCGGACCACTCCTGCTTAGCTTCAAGACGTCAGACATTGGCCCCCAATCCGTACACGACGGCATTATTTCTATCCTCTGTTCCACAGTATCTCTTAGTTGCCGGTCCAGGTCCCAGAGGCCAGCTCCTCGGAGAGCGGCCGCGGCCGCACGTCGAACTCTGTCAGGAGGGTCAGGTCCATCCAGACAGGTCGGTAGGTTCCCTTCGCGGTCTTCCCCGACGTCATCATTTCCGTACCCCGTCCCGTGCCGAACGTTCCTCCGGAGATACTCGTCAGGTAGTATCGCTGCTCGCGGCCATCACGGTAACCTACGGTGATCAGGTCCCCAAGCTTCACGTTAACGCCCAACTCTTCCTCCGCCTCGCGCACGGCAGCGTTCTCAGGAGTCTCACCAACCTCGACCCTACCACCGGGAAACACGAAGTAGGTACGCCCGTCGCGCACACGCTCGATCAGGGCCACCCGCCCGTTCTCTACGATAACGACTGCGGCACGCATTCTCACATCCTAAAGATACCGAACGTCGTCTCTTCCACGGGCGCGTTTGCGGCAGCGGAGAGGCCGAGAGCCAGTACCATTCTTGTATCTACAGGGTCTATGACGCCGTCGTCCCAGAGTCTTGCGGTCGAGTGGTAAGGGTTGCCTTCATCCTCGTACTTTTTGAGTATCGGGGCCCTGAAATCTTCGCGCTCTTCGTCGGTCATCTCCTTGTCCTCGCGTCGTAAGTTCTCCTCCTGCACCGTGAGAAGGACATTCGCCGCCTGTTGTCCGCCCATCACGCTGATACGGGCGTTGGGCCACATCCACAAGAAGTGCGGCGAGTAGGCCCTGCCGCACATTCCGTAGTTGCCTGCACCGAACGAGCCGCCGACGATCACGGTGAACTTCGGTACGCCTGCGTTGGCGACCGCCATGACCATCTTGGCCCCGTCTTTGGCGATGCCACCGGCCTCGTACTCTTTGCCTACCATGAAGCCTGTGATGTTCTGCAGGAAGATGAGTGGGATGCCGCGTGAGCAGCACAGCTCTATAAAGTGTGCGCCCTTGAGCGCGCTCTCGGAGAAAAGGATGCCGTTGTTGGCCAGGATGCCGACGGGGTGGCCCATGATCCTGGCGAAGCCGCACACCAGGGTCTCGCCGTACAGCGGCTTGAACTCGTGCAGGCGGCTGCCGTCCACCGTCCTGGCGATGACCTCCCTCACGTCGTAGCCTTGCCTGTAGTCGCTCGAGACGATGCCGTAGAGCTCTCCGGGATCGTAGAGCGGCTCCTCGGGCTCCTCGACGGTCCAGGGTACATGCTTTTCCCGGTTCAGGTTCTCTATTATTGAGCGGACTATGGCGAGGGCGTGGTCGTCGTTCTCGGCGAAGTGGTCGGCGACACCCGAGCGGCGGGTGTGGACGTCGGCGCCGCCAAGCTCTTCCGCCGTTACTTCTTCGCCCGTGGCGGCCTTGACGAGGGGAGGACCACCGAGGAAGATCGTACCCGTCCCTTTGACTATGACGACCTCGTCGCTCATCGCGGGGACGTAGGCCCCTCCTGCCGTGCAACTACCCATCACAGCGGCGACCTGGGGTATACCCTTCGCGCTCATCTTCGCCTGGTTGTAGAAGATGCGCCCGAAGTGCTCGCGGTCGGGGAAGACCTCGTCCTGCAGTGGCAGGAACGCGCCCCCTGAGTCGACGAGATAGATACACGGCAAGTAGTTCTGCTCGGCTATCTCCTGCGCCCGCAGGTGCTTTTTGACGGTCATCGGGTAGTACGTGCCGCCCTTTACGGTCGCATCGTTGGCGACGACCATCACCTCGCGACCCGAGACGCGCCCTATCCCTGTGACTATTCCCGCAGCGGGAACACTTCCGTCGTACATACCGAATGCTGCCAGGGGCGAGAGCTCCAGGAAGGCTGTGCCAGGGTCGAGGAGGCGTTCGATCCTCTCGCGCACAGGCAGTTTGCCGCGCTCCTTGTGCCTCCTCTGGGCCTTCTCCCCCCCACCTCGCCTGGCCCCGGCCGAGTGCTCGCGCAGCTCGTCCATGAGATCCCCAAAGCGTTCGGATCTCTCTGCGAAAGCTTTGCTCTTGGTGTCAGCGAGGGTCCTTAGCCTGCTCATCCTTCCCCGTTCGCGTGGTTCGTCTTACTGAGGGCATGTTAGCTACCGCTCCCCGCATGCGCCACAGTACGCGTCCAGGAGCGGCGCTGCAATGCAGCATGCCCGGGTCGAATATAACCTTTACGAACTCCCTCCCGTCGTGCACCACTTCGAGACGGCGTTCGGAGCTACGCTCGTGCGTGGCTTCCTGCTCGAGAAGCGAGCGTCTCCCCACTCCCGGATGGGCTATGAAGACACCGGGGATCGCTTCTACGATTCAGACATGAGCACGATGAGGAGATCGCCCGGGTCGACGTTCGTCCCCGAAGGGACCGCGAGCCGGTAGACGAGGCCGTCTACCGGAGCCCGGATAGCCGACTCCATCTTCATAGCCTCGATCGCCCCGATCTGCTGCCCCGCGCCGACCTTCTCGCCTTCTTCGACCGTGAGCGTCACGAGGCCTGTCATGGGTGCTGCGACGTGAGCGTCGTTGCCGGGATCTGCCCTCTCGCGTACCGGGACCTCGGGCTCCAGCGAGTGGTCCTGCGCATCGATAGGACGCGGCTGACCGTTGAGCGTGACCTGTAAGGTCCGGATGCCGCGCTCGTCGGGCTCCGTTATGGCCTCGAGCTGCATGTACAACCGGATGCCGGGTTCCAGGTCTACCGCTAGCTCCTCGCCGGTCTCCAGCCCATAGAGGAACGCCCGGGTCGGAACGACCGAGACGTCGCCGTAGCGCTCCTCGGCGGCTCGCTGCTCTTCGGTCGGACCGGGCAACAGCAGCCGGTTTAGCGCGGTCCGGCGATCCTTGCCGGCGAGCATCGAACGGTCTCCTTCGGAGAGTCGCCCGTCGTCAGGCGACCCGTCGCGTCCTTCGAGTGCCCTGGACCTAAGCGGCTCCGGCCACCCGCCCGGCGGCTCGCCCAGTTCGCCGCGCAGGAACCCGATGATGCTGTCCGGCAGGTCGTAATGGCCGGGATCTTCGGCGAACTCGTCCGGGTCTATCTCCGCCGAAAGGAGGTAGAGCGCGAGGTCCCCCACTACCTTGCTCGTGGGCGTCACCTTCACCAGCCGTCCGAGAATCTTGTCGCAGCGAGCGTACAGGTGTTCTACCTCCTCGAAGCGTTCGGCGAGCCCCATGGACAGCGCCTGCTGACGCAAATTGGAGAGCTGCCCACCGGGGATCTCGTGGCGGTAGACGGTGCCGGTCGGGGATCTCAGCCCCGACTCGAAAGGCGCATACAGAGTCCGCACCGCTTCCCAGTAAGGCTCGAGGTCGCCAAGGACGTCCAGCGATAGTCCGGTCGCTCGATCCGTGCGGTCGGTAGCTGCGACGATGGCGGCCAAAGACGGCTGGCTCGTCATGCCAGAGAGCGGGGCTGCTGCGCCGTCGATCGCGTCCACTCCCGCCTCGATCGCCGCCAGGTACGTTGCGAGCTGCCCTCCGCTGGTGTCGTGGGTGTGCAGGTGCACCGGGAGATCAAACGCCCGCTTCAAAGCATCCACCAGGGCGCGCGCGGCGGGGGCCCGGACGAGTCCCGCCATGTCCTTGATGCAGAGGACGTGAGACCCCGCCTCCACTAGCTCCTCGGCCAGCCTCAGATAGTAGTCGAGGGTGTAGAGCTTCTCGTTCGGGTCGGAGAGGTCGCCGGTGTAGCAGACGGCTCCCTCGGCCACCGCGCCCGCTTCGAGGGTCGCCTCGATCGCCGGACGCATCTGATCGACGTCGTTGTTCGCATCGAAGATGCGGAAAATGTCTATGCCGGTCTCACGCGCCTCGTCTACGAATGAGCGCACCACATCGGGCGGGTAGCGGGTGTAGCCAACAGTGTTCTGACCGCGCAGGAGCATCTGCAGGCAGACGTTCGGGAGGGTTTCTCGCAGCCGGGCAAGCCGCTCCCAAGGATCCTCATGCAAGAATCGCAGGGCGACGTCGAAGGTGGCTCCGCCCCACACCTCGGCGCTCAGCAGTTGGGGCAACGTCCTTGCGACGTGCGGGGCGACCGCGAGCATGTCGAAAGTTCGCAGCCGGGTGGCGAGCAAAGACTGGTGCGCGTCCCGCATCGTCGTGTCGGTCACCTGGAGGGCGCTGGCCTCGCGCAGCCAGCGGGCGAAGCCTTCGGGGCCGAGGTCCAGCAGTCGTTGCCTGGAGCCCGGCGGCGGGTCTCCGTCAGGCAGTGGCGGCAGCTTGGTGCGCGGATCGGGCACCGCGGGTGGTTTCCCGTGCGGCCGGTTGACGGTGACGTCGGCGAGCAGGGACAGGAGGCGGCTCGCCCGGTCGGCGCCGGTCGAAACGGCGGTGAGGTACGGCCTCTCGTCGATAAACGAGGTGGTCGCCAGCCCGGCCAGGAAGTCAGGCTCGGAGAGCACCGCCCGCAAGAAAGCCACGTTCGTCGCCACGCCGCGCACCCTAAACTCGGCCAAAGCGCGGCGAGCACGAAGGGCTGCGGAAGGCAGATCCGCGCCGTGGGCGGTGACCTTCACCAAGAGCGAGTCGAAGTAGGGTGTGATCTCCGTGCCAGCGTACGTGTTGCCGCCGTCCAGCCGGATGCCGGCCCCACCGGGAGAGCGGTACACCGAGATACGGCCCGTGTCCGGCCTGAAGCCCTGACCGGGGTCTTCTGTGGTCACGCGGCACTGCAACGCCACGCCCCGCTGCCTGATGCTTTCCTGGGTTAGGTCGAGATCGCGCAGCGTCTCGCCCCCTGCGATACGCAGCTGGGCGTGGACCAAGTCTACGTCGGTCGTTTCCTCGGTGACTGTGTGCTCCACCTGGATGCGCGGGTTCATCTCGATAAATACGTGATGCCCGTCCTCGCCGACGAGGAATTCGACCGTGCCGGCGCCAAGGTAGTCTACGGCGCGGGAAAAGCGAACAGCATCCTCGCAAAGACGCTCGCGCAGCACGGGATCGAGATTGGGGGCAGGGGCGACCTCAAGCACCTTCTGGTGTCGCCGCTGGACCGAGCAGTCCCGCTCGAACAGGTGGATGACCTCCCCAGCACCGTCGGCCAGTATCTGCACCTCGATGTGGCGAGGCCTTACAAGGGCCTGCTCCAGGAACACCGTCGGGTCGCCGAACGCGCCCTCGGCCTCGCGTCTTGCGGCCGCAACGGCACCGGAGAGATCCTCGGGACGTTCGACCAGCCGCAATCCCCGGCCTCCGCCCCCTCCGGCGGCCTTTACGAACACCGGGTAGCCGATCTCTTCGGCGGCAGCGATGGTGTCGTCGGGATCATCGAGGGGATCCGAGGCACGCAGCACTGGGATGCCAGCCTCTTCGGCGGCCCGGCGGGCGCGCAACTTGTCGCCGGTCAACGCGAGAACGTCGGCCGGTGGTCCGACGAACGTCAGCCCGGCCTCCTCGCAAGCCTCGGAGAGGGCCGAACTCTCCGAAAGGAAACCGTAGCCGGGGTAGATGGCCCCGGCGCCAACCCGCTTCGCGGTGGAGACGAGCTCGTCCACGTCCAGGTAGGCGCGCACAGGGTGGCCAGCCTCCCCGATCTCATAAGCCTCGTCGGCTTTCTGGCGGTGCAACGAGCCGCGGTCGTCCGGAGTGTAGACGGCGACCGTACGGATGCCCAGCTCGTAGGCCGCCCTAAAGGCGCGGATGGCGATCTCCCCGCGGTTCGCGACCAGGACTTTCCGCAGCATTACGACCGTCCTCCCAGAGCAGCGCACGACCGGCGGCGCGAGTTCTGTCGGCGCTCCGGCATCGCGGTTACTTCGCCACCATCTTCTCTTTGGCCTCCTCGGCGCTCTCGTCGAGGAGGGAGCGGGCGATGATCTGGCGGTTTATCTCGCTGGTCCCCTCCCCTATCTCGTTGATCTTGACCTGCCGCCAGTAGCGGGCCAC
>JACCSM010000218.1 GCA_013698525.1 Rubrobacteraceae bacterium | reverse complement strand
TCCTGGGCTCGACCTCGTGCTCGAAGTCGCGCCCGTTTACCTTGACGCTTACCTTTCGCAACCCTTTCCTCCTCTCCCTCGACGGCCCGCCTTTCTGGCGGGAAACCGTTTGCTTTCGCCTAGCATCCTCTTGCTTGCGGCGGGAGCGCCGTCATCTAAATTACAGGACAGGACTCCTCTGCCGATCAAAGCATCCCTATGCAGCCCCTTTCCGCTCTTTTTTCGTGGAATGCATGGCAGTGTAGCACAGGTGCTTTTCACCGCGCATCCCGCCCGCAAGAGCCCGGTTGGCGTCGTTTATCTCCATCATCCGGCCACCTCGTCGGGGAGGGAAGGAAGCTCGTTGTAGTGCCGGTAGCGTCCCGGATGGAAGAACGCCTCAACGCTCTCTATCGGGGCGTCGCCTGCGACGCGGGCGACGCGCTCAATCCGGAGCAACGGCACGCCCGCGCCTATCTCCAGCAAACCCGCCACGTCCTCCGGCGCGGCTGCCGCTCCGATCCACTGGTGCGCCCGCTCCACCTTCAAACCAACGGTCTCCTCGAAGAGCCTGCTCAAAGAGACAGCCCCATAATCCGCGTCCCGCAACTCGGGGAACCTAGAAACCGGTAGATACGAGTCGCAAACGAAGATCGGAAGCTCGTCCGCCAGCCGCAGCCGCCGCACGTACAATACCGGCTCCCCCTTCTCGACCGAAAGCCGCGACGCGACCTCCCCGCCCGCTCCTCCCGCGCGACGAGACGCGCCCCCGGCCTGTAACCCCAGCGTTCTATCTCCTCTGAGAAGCTGTGCAAGTAAGCTAAATTAGACCAGAGCCTCGGGGTATCCAGAAACGTTCCCCGTCCCGGCTCTCGGCGCACCAACCCCTGCCGCCGAAGCTCATCCAACGCCCGCCGCGCCGTGGTCCGGCTTACGCCGTGATCCCTCACCAAGTCAGCCTCGCTCGGCAACCGATCCCCCACGCCGATGTCCCCGGATTCTATCCGGACCCTCAAAACCCGCAGTAGCTGCTGGTACAGCGTCCCCGCGCTGGACCGCGACAATGGCTTCATGGCGACATTCATGGCGACATTTGTAGTATCAAAGCATTGTTGTGTCAAGCCTTGCGATGGACCGTTCGCCCATGCGCCAGACCCGCCAATCGTGATACAAAGCGCATTCTTCTCGTACAATCGCCGCGTCCGGTGGGTTCGAGTTGCGCGGCATGAGGGGAGACTGTTGAATTGTAACAACAGTTTTTCGGAAGGGGGTAATGTAGAGAGAAACAGAGCGTTGCGGAGGGGAATTTCCAAGCTTGTGTCCGGCGGTGGGCCGGTTCGCATAGGGTGAACAGAGAGGGAAAGGAGAGTGGTCGTTTAGTGGACACTTCTAGGATGTTCGAGTTTCCGATAAAGGAGTTCTTCAAGCAGCCGAGGTCGCTTCTTGGGGCCGGGGCGTATGAGAACGGCGGTCCCGAGGCGGCGGCGATGGGCCTCAAGCATGTGCTCTTCGTGACGTCGGGGTTGCGGGGAACCGGGATCATTGACGAGTGCAAGACCAATTTCGAGAACGCTGGCGTCTCGGTGACGGTCTACGATAAGGTCGAGTCGAACCCGAAGGACTACAACGTCATGGACGCATACAAGGCGTTCAGCGAAGGTGAGTGCGACGGGTTCGTATCCATCGGCGGCGGCTCCTCGCATGACACGACGAAGGGGGCTCGCGTCGTCGCGGCGCACGATGGACGGAACGTGAACGAGTTCCAGGCGGTGAACGCTTCGGAGACGCTGGACAACCCGGCGCACATCGCCATAAATACGACCGTGGGGACGGGGTCTGAGACGACGCCGGCTTACGTCATCACGGACCTTTCGTCGCCGGACGCGCCGCACAAGTGGGTTGGGTTCGACCGGGCGGCTATTACGACGCTGGCGATCAACGACCCTATTCTGTGCATGACGCAGCCGCCGGAGTACGTGGCGTACACGGGCTTCGACACGCTGGCCCACGCTTCGGAGTGCTATGTCGGGCGGGTGCAACACCTCTCGACGACGCCGGTGGCCCTCGCCGCGGTCAGGCTGGTGCAGGAGAACCTGCGCGAGGCTACCTACAACCCGAAGAACTACAAGGCTATGGAGGGGATGGTCTGGGCGCAGTACATGGCGGCTCAGGCGTTCAGCACGGGGCTTTTGGGCATCCTGCACTCGCTCTCGCACGCGGTCTGCGCGTACTACGACATCCATCACGGTTTGAACAACGGCATCGGGCTTCCTCGGGTGTGGACGTACAACCAGCCTGCGGCGCCTGAGAAGTACGCGGATATCGCCACGGCGATGGGCGTGGATACGAGGGGCATGAACGGCCCGCAGGCGGCCGACGCTGCCATCGGGGAAGTCATCCGGCTCGTCAAGGACTGTGGCTGCCCGGAGAACTGGGGCCAGGTCGCGGAGTACCCGAAGACCCGCATGGGCATGGGCTACTACGAGGGCAAGACGACCGGCTCCATCGCCTCCGAAGACGGCGAGTTGCAGAAGATGGCCGAGCACATGATGGGCGACCTCTGCACGCCGGGCAACCCGCGCGACCTCACGGTGGAGGGCGCGAAGGAGGTCCTGCGCGACTGCATGTACGACGGCATGGACGTCAAGACGGGCAACGGCTACCGCCAGAACGTCTGGGGCGCCGCCCCGGAGATGGGCCGCAAGACGCAACAGTCCGCGTCCGCAAGGCCCGGACCTCACTGAGCCGGGCGACCCTCGACGAGCGGAACGATTGACAGGGAGCGGGCCACGCGGCTCGCTCCCACTGTATCTGAGATGGCGAGTTTTTCGAGAAGGAGCATTTTGTTCGAGAGCATCGAAGAGGTCAGGGAGAAGCTCGCGGGGCAGGATTACGTCTGCGACCGGCGGCTGGCGACGGTGGTTTACCTGGCGATGAAGCTGGACAAGCCGATCCTTGTAGAGGGTCCGGCGGGCGTCGGGAAGACCGAGCTTGCGAAGTCGCTCGCGGGGGCGACGGAACGTGCGCTCATCCGTTTGCAGTGCTACGAGGGGCTGGACGAAGCCAAAGCGCTTTATGAGTGGGAGTATGGCAAGCAGCTACTTTACACGCAGGTTTTGCGGGAGAAGATCGGGGAGGTCCTCGGGCCGACGAAGAGTTTGCGCGAGGCGGCGGCGAAGCTGCGCGACCAGGAAGACGTCTTCTTCTCCGAGAACTTCCTGGTCGAGCGTCCGATCCTGCAGGCCATAACGTCGGAAGTGCCACCGGTCTTGCTCCTGGACGAGATCGACCGAGCCGACGAAGAGTTCGAGGCGTTCTTGCTGGAGTTTTTGAGCGATTATCAGGTTTCGATACCCGAGATCGGGACCGTCAAGTCGGAGCATCCCCCTGTTGTCATCCTGACCTCGAACCGGACCAGGGAACTGAGCGAGGCTCTCAAGCGCCGCTGTCTGCATTTGCAGCTCGATTACCCGAACGCGAACGTGGAGTTAGAGATCGTGCGTCTCAAGGCACCGGGCGTCGGGGAGGCGCTGGCGAAGGAGCTGGTGGAGACCATACAGGAGATAAGGACCCTGGATCTGCGCAAGTCACCGAGCATCGGGGAGACGCTGGACTGGGCACGTTCGCTGGTGGTGCTTGGCGCGCCGAGCCTGGACAAAGAGCTGATCGAGGAGACCTTGAGCGTCATCATCAAGTACGACCGTGACGCCGCGAAGGTGCTGGCGCACGTAAGAGGAGCCCCGGACAGCAAGGACCTCGGCCAGAAGGACCCAACCGGCGAGAAGCCGAACGAGGGGATGTACGAGATGCACCGCTCGACCCACAAGCACACGCATTAGGTCGCTTTGCTCCCGTGGGTAGTGAGTAGTGAATCGGGAAAAACGGTGCGGCTCTCGCATCCCGGTTGCTATGAGGGGATACGAGCTATGAAGACCATCTCGATAAAGGGAGGCTCAGAGGAGATCGGGGCGTTGCTGGAACAGGCACGCGACGAAGCCGTGATCTTGCGCCTGGACGACGGCAGCGAGTTCCTGTTGAGTGCCATAGACGACTTCGACCACGAGATCGCCCACACGCGCCGGAACAAGAAGCTGATGGCGTTGCTCGATGAACGGGCCGGGCAGAGGCGAACGATTACTCTGGAGGAAGTCGAGCGACGACTAAGGTTCGGCGATTGAAATGCTGCTCGACGCCGCGACTAAACTCCTAGACGAGTTCAAAAAGCTTCCGGCTCATGTCGAGCGTCCGCAAACTTTTATGGAGATCGCTGGCTACCCTCGCCGCGAGAACGTTTGCAGCAACATCCTCAAGTTTTTCATGGACCCGGAAGAGTCGCATGGACTCGGGACTTTGATGCTTGATGCGCTCGTCAGGGCAGCCAGAATAGACGTAGCCGAAGGCTCTATAAGCAGCAACGTCTCGGTAGATCGTGAGACCGTTACCCAAGCTGGCAACAGAATCGACCTCCTGATCACATCAGACGATCATGCGATCCTGATCGAGAACAAGATCGACGCGAGTTCGGACAATCCTTTTCCTGAATATGCTGCCTACCTTGATCAAATAGCTGAAGGCCGTGAGAAGCACAAGATACTTCTAACGCTCTCTCAAAACAACGCAGGTTGCGGGTGGGGTTTTGCAAACCTCACATACACGGATTTCGTTGGAGAGATACGCTCGCTGCTCGGACGCTACGTCTCCAGCGCGGACACTCGACATCTGACGATC
>JACCSM010000213.1 GCA_013698525.1 Rubrobacteraceae bacterium | reverse complement strand
CCTCGACGGCCACGACAGGGGGGCCAAGATCATCGCCCGTGCCCTCCGCGACGCGGGGATGGAGGTCATCTACACCGGCCTCCACCAGACCCCCGAGCAGGTCGTAGAGGCGGCCATCCAGGAGGACGCCGACGCCATCGGCATCTCCATCCTCTCGGGCGCCCACATGACGCTCGTACCCCGCATTATCGAATTCCTCAGAGAGAACGAGGCCGAGGACATCCTCGTCTTCGTCGGCGGCACCATCCCCAAAGAAGACATCACGAAGCTCAAGGAGATCGGTGTTGGCGAGGTCTTTACCCCGGGAACACCGACGAAGAAAGCTGTAGAGTATGTCCAGCAGGCAGTGCCTGCTGGACATTAGCTCTTCAGCAAGTCAGCACGCCGCCCTACGGGCGGCTTGTCAGCTAGTCAGCCAAAAGCTGAAATGCTGAAGTGCTGCCGACCGAAGGGAAGCAAATGAACTACGTTACGATACAACACGAGGACGATGTCGCAGTCCTGACCATCGATCGCCAGGAGAAGTTGAATGCCCTGGACAGGCAGGTGGTCGAGGAGATCGGGCAGGCGCTACTCGAGCTCGAGTCCGAAGGTCCGCGCGCGATCATCGTTACAGGAGCGGGGGAGCGGGCTTTTATCGCTGGGGCCGACATAAGGGCCATGAGCATGATGGAACCTCTGGAGGCCAAGCGCTTCTCCGAGATCGGCCACGCAGCGATGGCCCTCCTCGACAGGAGCCCCATCCCGACCATAGCCGCCGTAAACGGCTATGCCCTCGGCGGTGGTTGTGAGGTGGCGCTCGCGTGCGACATCAGGATAGCCGCCGAGAACGCGACGTTCGGCTTCCCCGAGGTCGGCCTCGGGATACTCCCCGGCATGGGCGGCACCCAGCGCCTGCCGCGTCTGATCGGGCCGGCGCTAGCCAAGGAGTTGATCTTCACCGGCCGCCGCATAAGCGCCGGGGAGGCCAGGGAGATAGGCCTCGTCAACCGCGTCGTCGGCGAGGGCGAAGCGTTGAACGCGGCCAGGGAGCTTACGGCCGAGATCTCCGCCAACGGACCCCTCGCTGTAAGGCACTCGAAGGCGGCTGCGAACCGGTCGCTCGACGTCGACCTCATAAGCGGCCTCGAGTACGAGGCGGACCAGTTCGCCTTGCTCTTCGCCACCGAGGACGCCCGCGAAGGCATGAACGCCTTCGGCGAGAAGCGCAAACCAGAGTTCGAGGGACGATAGTCCACGAGACCAAAATCCGGGTCCGCTACGCCGAGGTAGACGCCCAGGGACACGTAAACAACGCCACCTACCTCTCCTACTTCGAGGTCGGACGCGTGGAGTGGCTGCGCGCTACAGGCCACTCTTACAGGGAGATGGAACGTGTGGGCCGTGGCCTCGTAGTCGTCGAGGCGCTCCTCCACTACCGCAGACCTGCCTTCTTCGACGACGAGCTGACCCTGAGTACGCGCCTCGCCGAACTCGGCAAAGTCTCCCTCCGCTTCGATTACGAGGTTCTCAAGGATAGAGAAGTTCTCGTCACAGGCCACACACGCCACGCCTGCGTCGACCTGACTACAGGCAAACCCGTCAGGATGCCCGAAGAACTGCTCCGCCTCGCACCAGACGAGCCGTAATGCGGAATCCGCATGATCGTTTTCCCGCCGTATACAAGCTAGGCGAACACAACTCGTATCCTATAGCGCGTCGGACCGAGTCAGTTGTCAGCCAGCTCCAGAGCCGCCTCTATCAGCGCCGTCCCGACCCCTTGCGCTGCCAGTCGTCACGCACGGCCACCCCGTTCTCACCTACCTATCGGCGGCGCGGTCGGGTGAAGAGCATCTTAGTCTATTCACTGAGACCTGGAACGGGCGGTCTCGGAAGTACGAATGCAGGGTGACGCATAGCCCCGGTCCGTCCCCGCGACCAACAGCTCCGCCGCAGCAGTGCTACTCCGAGGGCAGAGAGCGCGGGCGGGGCGTGGTAAACGGAGCCTTGCGCGCTCCCTCCTCACAGCAACAGTAGTACTATGCCTGCACACTGCTCTCTATTCATCCTTTCCAAGAGTATCCGTGATGGCCTCCTCCAGAGGCAGCGCATGGCCCCTTACCCACGCCGCCGCAAACGCCTCTTCCCCAAGTGCTCCGCGGATCCCAGCCACGGTACGCTCGTGCTCGGCGCGCTTGGCCGGTGGGAGAGGCCAGCCCCTATCCTCGCGTAGCGCGGCGGCTGCCCCACAGAGCCGCGCTGCCCGTTCTATCCTCCCTTGCGCGACCGCTACTCGGGCCAGTCCCTCCAGGCAGAGCAGGATGGTATGGCTGAGGCCCATCCGCCGTCCTCCCAGCTCCAAGCTCTCTTCGTACAACCTCGACGCCCGAGCATATTCGCCTGCTTCGCACGCCGCGCTCCCGAGGCTGGCGAGCGTGCGCGCGATGTTCCACGCGTGCTCCTTGCCACGAGACAAAACCAGGCCCTCTTCCAGCAGCCTTCTCGCGCGTTTGAGATCTCCCTGCTCGCGCACCGCGTCCGCCAGGGCGCGGATGCTCCAGGCGACACCAAACGTAGTACCAAACTCGCGGGCCAGGACGAGGGACTGCTCGTGCAAGCTCACCGCGCGATCATAGTCTCCCTGCTCGTAGGCCACAAACCCAAGCTCGCGGAGCGAAGCACTCACGCCTTTTTTATGGCCCATCTCCCGATACACACTCATGCTCTCTTCATGCAGCGTCACCGCGTGATCGTGGTCCCCTTGCACCATGGCCAGGATACCTGAGACCTGGAGCAGGTACGCTTTCGTGCGTGCGGGCAGCTTGTGCGGAGCTTCTCCGGTTCGGCCTTCCGCTCCATCCAGCGCCAAGAGCGCCTCCATCCACCGGCGTGCATCACTAGAGTAGCCCTGCTCGATCCAGAACCACCACAGCGCTATTGCTAACCGCGCTCCCGTCTCCATCTCCAGGTTTTGCAAGGCCCAGCTCAGTGCTGCTCTTACGTTGTCGTGTTCTCTCTCCAGCCGTGTGAACCTCGACCACCAATCTAACTCGTCCCACGACTCAGAGGCTTGAGGCTGTGCCGCCTCCGCCAGCTCCAGGTAGTACTGTGCATGCTTCCATTGCGCCTCCTCCACCTCGCCACTCGATGCCAGGCGTTCCAGAGCGTACTCCCGGATCGTCTCGAGCATCGTGAAGCGCGGTTGCTCGTCCTCCTGGCGCAGAGAGACTTCGGATCGTGATACCAGTAGGCTATTGTCGACCAGCGATGCCAACGTTTCCAGGACGTTACTATCCGCCTGCTCAACGGCCCCAGAACCGCAGACAGCCTCCACCGCCTCCAGGGTACAGCCGCCGGCGAAGACGGCAAGGCGACGTAACAAAGCCTGCTCACCGGGATTGAGGAGATCGTAGCTCCACGCGATCTCGTCGCGCAGCGTCTGCTGCCGTTCTGGCAAGTCGCGCATTCCTCCCGTGAGAACTTGCAGCCGCCCAGCAAGCTTCGCAAGCAACGTCTGCAAAGGAAACAGCTTGACCCGTGCTGCCGCCAGCTCGATAGCCAGCGGCAGCCCGTCCAGCCTCTGACATATCCGTGCCACGGTAGCCGCGTTCGTGGTCGTAAGCTCGAAGGCGGGCAAGACGGCCCTGGCGCGCTGGCAGAACAGTTCCACGGCGGGAGACTGCTCCAAGACCCCCATCTGGATCGGGCCTTCCGCGTCGGGGAGGGGCAGCGGGGGCACGGGGAACTGGTGCTCAGCGCCGAGGCGTAGCGGAGCCCGGCTAGTCACCAGCACAGTCAGGCCCGGACAGGCTCCCACGAGGTCGCCTACTACGGGAGTGGCGAAGAGCAGATGTTCGAAGTTGTCGAGCAGCAGCATCTGCTTACCTCGCAGATGTTGCTCCACGGTCTCCCGTAGCGTCTGACCCGCCACGTCCTTTATCCCAAGCGCCTCTGCGATGGTTGAGAGAACCAGAACGGAGTCTCTCAGGGGAGCCAGGGCCACGAAGGTGACCCCGTCGGCGAACGCCTCGTGCGAACGTGCGGCGACCTCGATAGCCAGACGGGTCTTTCCGACGCCACCGGGACCGGTCAGGGTCAACAGGCGCACGTCCTCGTGGCGCAGGAGGTGCGCGACGCTCGCTGCTTCGCGTGTGCGTCCGATCAAGGGTGTGGCCGGAGCAGGAAGGTCGCGGCGGGAGAGCTCTGCCACCGCGCGCCGGGCGGTGGAGCGGCGTGCCGCCGCTTCGAACCGCGAGTGATCCTGCCCCGTAAGCTCCAGGGCTTCCGCCAGCTTCTGCACGGTGTACCTGTGAGGACGACGGCGCTCTCCGCGCTCGAGCAGGCCGATGGCCTGCGGGGTGAGGCCCGTACGAGCGGCCAGGTCTTCCTGGGTAAGGTTGGCGGAGCCGCGAAAGCGTCGGAGTAGATCCCCGAACGAGAACCCAGTGTCGGCGTCCATTTCCCTTTTCTCCTGCCGTCGTGCCGCTCAATGGCATCGTAACACGCCATAGTTTGGGTGGTTGTTTGGGGGCTTGTTCGGGTTGTCGCTGGGAGCAAGAAGGCACGGGGAGCACGATTTGAGGCAAGACGGAACGCTTCGAGGAAATCACCACCAATAGGAAGGAGAGCCCGATGACGACCTCACTCACGCCGGACACTAACCATCTGCGGCAGATTTGCGGGCTTCCTACGGAGCTGGCCCTGCGAAAAGCCGCTTCATTCCTAGCTCATCTGGTGAAGGACCCTGACTTTTTGGAGTCGCGGATCCTCCCCTTCCTGGAAGAGGCGAGATACGGAGAAGACTGGTACGTCGCTCATCGCCACGACGCAGAGGATGGCTCCTTCTCCTTACAGGTCTTTGTCTGGCCTCCAGGAACCGGTACCACGATCCACGACCACTCCTCCTGGGGAGCCTACTGCTGCGCCATCGGATCCGTGCTCGAAGAGCGTTACGAGCGCCTCGACGCTGGCTCCCGACCCGACCGCGCCCGCTTAAGGAAAGCATGGCAACTGTCGTGGAGCGGCGAGGACGGTGCTTCCACCGTTATGCCCGGCGACAAGGGCATCCACCGGGTAGGGAACCCGGGCGAGGGCACGGCGATCTCGGTTCACCTCTACGGACCGCAGATAGGAGAGGTGGACGGCCGGGACTATGACCCCGGCCGCGACTACGTCTGTGATCGGCGGGAAGGGATTAAGTGATGATGGCGATAAGGGTGCTGGCGGGTGCTTCGGCAATCAAGCCCTTATTCACCGAGTTGCCTGGAAGGAGTGTTGGGCCCTACCTCATAGAGATAATGTACGCCCGCAGAATGGCTCGCTGCCAGCCCGGCCTACTTGAACCCGGACGAGCTTAGCCGGCTTCGAACGCGACAACGTGCGCCGCCGTGTCTTCGAGGGCCAGGAACTTGGCAACCTTGCCGTCCTTGAGCGCGTAGACGCGCGCCCATTCTTGTTCGAACATCCGTCCCGTCGGCTTGACGAGGCTGCGCTCGAAGCCCAGGACGACGACCGTCTCGCCCTGGGCGACGAACTCGCGAAGCTCGAACTGCTCGAACTCGAGGGTTTCCCCGACCAGGGAGAAGAACTCCGCGACCCCCTCGCGCCCGCGGCGGGTGCCGGCAAAAGGAATCACGGAGGGGCCCTGCAAAGTCCATTCCACGTCGTCGGTCAGGAGCTCTAGCAGCGCGGGGATGTCACCGTGGCTGACCGCCTCATAGGTTTCCTGCACTACATCTACATTCGTTCCTACGCCTAGTTCGTGAGGTTTTGCGGTCATCGGTTTCTCTTCCTCCTTCTTCTTGGGAATGGGACACCGGTCGAGCCCCGCCGCCTATTACGTTACGGGTCGATGTTATCCGGTTGCGGGAGGCAGGGACACCCCTCTTTTTGGGGGATTTCTCCTCTCCGCTGGGCTAGCATGGAAAGCGTTCGATGGAATTGGGGGCCACGTAAGCCTCCTTCGGGGGCGTGATGACATGAACTACGAGGATCTCGCCAACGAGCGGGTCTTCGTCGAGGTCAAGCGCCTCTGCCTCATGGGGTTGGACGCCACGGCGCTGCGCCGGCGGGTGGTCGAGCAGTTGAGGAGGGCCGTACCGTTCGAGGCGTACGTCGCCTTCACCATGGACCCTTCGAACGGCCTGATCACCCATGCTCTCCAGACGATAGGAGACGAGAGCGGGCTTCGCGTCTTCCTCGAGCGCGTTTTCTTCGAGGACGACGTGCTCGAGTTCGACTGGATGGTGCGAAATCGGCTACCGGCGGGGCTGCTCTCGGAGGCCACGGGAGGCGAGCTCGAGCGCGCCCCGCGTTACCGGGAGCTGGTAGGTCCCGAAGGGTTCGGCTACGAGTTGCGCGGCGCGTTCAGCACGGGCACGCAACTCTGGGGCGGACTGGCCCTTTGGCGGGAAAAGGGACGCCCGGACTTTGTCGCTCGCGAGGTTGCCTTCATGCGCAGGGGCCCCGCACCTTGGAGCAGGCTTGAGAGCGGCTACCCTCCAACGAGAGCTCCCTGACGATCAAGAGAGCGACGACGCGGCGGGGGTTCTGGTCCTCGATGGGCAGGGGACGGTTGTGCAGCACAACGCCGCCGCCGAACGCCGGCTGCGAGAACTAGGAGATTTGGGAGAGGTGGCGAGAGGGTGAGGGACTCCCGGCTCCGATCTGGACGGTACTCGGCGCTCTACGGAGGGCACTGAAGCCCGAAACGGATCGAGACCTCAACGGTAGCCCGCACCTCCGGGTCCGGGCGCGCTCGGGCCGTTGGCTGACGCTTCAAGCCTCACTAACTGAACCGACGCACACGCACCCCGATGAGTCGATGGTGATCATCGCGCCGGCAGGACCCAAAGAAGTACTCCGCTTGAGCGCGATCGGCTATGGGTTAAGCACCCGCGAGCAAGAGGTGGTTGAGCTGGCCGTTCGCGGGGCTTCCACCAAGCAGATCTCTCGAGCTCTCTACATCTCTGAGTACACCGTAAAGGATCATCTCTCCAACATCTTTGGGAAGGTCGGCGTGCGGGGCCGCAGGGCCCTCGTCAAACAGCTCTACCTCGACACCATCTTCCCATAGGCCCATGTGTAGCCGGCGAGTCGGCAAGCCATGATACGAGGAAGCCCGTTGAATCACTGTGATCAGGACATCGACAAGGCCGAAGGCAACGGTACCGTAGTCGGCACTCTCTAACGCTCGGCAAGCTCTGCTAAACTCAGGCTCCGTGAACCCTCTGCTCGGACAGTACGCACACTGGCTCTCCGAGGCCGGGGTAGCGGGTAGTCGCACATCCCACGGTGCCGAGAACAACCTCCGCAAGATAGGCCTGCTCCTCGAGCAGGACGAGTCCAACACGTTCGGGATGGAGGACCTGCTGCAGGACGTGGAATTCGAGGAGGCCTACGACGCCGTTGCCCTTCAGATCGGCAACCCGCCTGACAGGGAGGAGAACGAGGGAAGGGGGTGCATTGACCCGGCGCGTGCGGCCGCAGGGCTGATCGAGGCGGGAGAGCGGATAGAGGCAGTCGCCGGGTCGGGTGGGCGTCTGATCTTCGCTACCGGGCATCCTGGAGCTCTCATACTCTACTACCTCGGGCTCGCCCGTTGGGCGCGAGAGCTGGACGGAGACGTGCTCACCGTCGAGACGCGCGGACGCTACGAGCGAGGAGTATCCCTTGACTGGGCGGAGTCGGTAGCCGCCCTCGGCGACGGGGCCAGCCTGTTCCACACCCACGACCCCGTACCCATGAGGGATGTGCTGCGGCAGAGCGGGCCGGTCGACCTGGTCGTCGCCGACCACGGTTTCGCGGGGGCTGCGATCGCCGCCGGCATCCCGACGGTCGTCGTAATGGATACCAACGACCCGGCCTTCGCCGTGGTCGCCGGGCGAGGCGCCGATGTGACTGTCGTGCCCATGGATGACAACCGTCCGCTGAACACTTACTCGACGGCCCTCGAAGTGGTCCGAAGAGGTGCCTGATACGAAATCCGCATGATCACTTTCGCAGAGTGTAGCCCCATCACCCGTCATTCCCGCGAAAGCGGGAATCTACTGCAGCAGCGCTTCGCGTCTCCTACTAGGAGTGATCTACCTGATTACGTATGATTCTCACCGGTAGGATCGGCGGCGTCCGATCTCCTCTTGTCACAGTGGACCAGACCGTTTCGTCTTATCTGTAGAGTGTGATGGTGAGCAGAACGCACGGTAGCCGATTCCGGAGGTCGTCTTGCGAAGGCGAGGTTGGGCCTTGGTGAGCCGTGCGGAGGTCTTCGGCCGGAACAGGCCGTTATTGTTCTCGATCGCTTACAGGATGACGGGCAGCGTCATGGAGGCCGAGGACGCGGTGCAGGAGGCCTACCTTCGCTGGCAGCAAGCCTCTGAAGATGAGGTGCGTTCTCCCTCCTCTTACCTCTCGACGGTCGTTACCCGTCTGTGCATCGATAGGTTGCGCTCCGCCAGGGTGCGCCGCGAGCAATACGTCGGCCCCTGGCTGCCCGAGCCGCTGCTCGGAGAGCAGGCCAGGGAAATCGAAAGTAAGGCCGACCTGGAAGACACGCTTTCGATGGCCTTCCTGGTGTTGCTCGAGAGCCTCACCCCGGTCGAGCGGGCGGTGTTCTTGCTCAGGGAGGTCTTCGGCTACGAGTATGCGGAGATAGCAGCCCTCGTCGGAAAGAGCGAGGCCAACTGCCGCCAGATCTCACGCCGCGCCAGGCAGTCGGTGGCGGCCAGGCGACCCCGCTTCGAGAGCTCACCGCAGCAGGAGGAACGCCTGATGGAGGGCTTTCTGCAGGCCAGCCTCGGCGGCGACATGGAGGCCCTCCTCGCGCTTCTCTCAGAAGACGTGACCCTCTACTCCGACGGTGGAGGGAAGACGCGCGCCGCGCTGAGACCCATCTACGGCGCCGACAACGTCGCCAGGTTCCTCACCGGGATATTGGGCAACATCCCGCCCGATTTCACCGTGAGGCAAACGCGTATCAACGGAAGGCCTGGACTAGTCGGCTACTTTGGGGACGGCAGTCCCCAGAGCGTCGTGAGCATCGAGGTGTCCGAAGGGCGCATCATGGCCATCCGGCTCGTCGTCAACCCCGAGAAGCTCGGGAGCGTTCCGCCTCTGGAGTCGGCAGAAAGAGGGGAGGGTTCGTAGTGAACCAATCGACGCAGATCCTCGAACCTCTGGTCAAACAGTGGGCCGTCTTGCTGACCACCTACAGGCGCGACGGCACCCCGGTCGGCACCGCGGTCAACATCGTGGTGGAGGGGGATCTCGCATACTTCCGTACCTGGGCCACGGCGTGGAAGCTGAGGCGTATCCGCAACAACCCCGAGGTCGAGTTCGCGCCTTCCACGGCGCTTGGCAGGCCGACGGCGAAGGCGATCCAGGCCCGCGCCAGGGTGCTCGAAGGGGAAGATTCAGCCCGCGCCGGAAGGCTGCTCGCCCGCAAGTATCCGGCCATGCACGGCCTCCTGGTCCCGCTGGTTCATCGCCTCAGGGGCAACAGGACGATGCACGTCGAACTGACACCCGTGGGGCCTCGACGCGGCGAGCAGGCTCGCTGTGGCGCAGCCAAGACCGGAGCCGCTGCCGGCCACGAGGAACGTGCTTTCTACTTCCCTGGTTGGGGATAGCTCGTTCTGAGCACAGCATCCCACGCCCTGTCAGGCAGCAGATGCCTGAGCCAGAGGAAGACGTGTGCAGATGGTGTAACAGCATAGCGGCTCCGAGGGCTATGGGCGGAGATAACCCGCTCTATGGC
>JACCSM010000180.1 GCA_013698525.1 Rubrobacteraceae bacterium | reverse complement strand
CCTCGCCGACGCTCCCGTCTACGAGCGCGACGTGGTGCGTCCACGGTATCTGGACGACGTGCCGGAGCTGGATCTGAGCGAGCTTCCCGAGCCGGAAGATTACAACTCCGTCCTGCTCCAGATGCTCGGGCATCCGAACCTCCGCTCGCGGCGTCCGATCTTCACCCAGTACGACCACCAGGTCGGCACGGATACCGTGGTCTTGCCTGGTGCCGACGCCGCCGTGGTGCGCATAAAGGGCACGGATCTCGGCTTCGCCGCTACCACAGACGGCAGGGGGCGCCACTGCTACCTCGACCCGAGGGGCGGCGGGGCCGCAACGGTCGTCGAAGCGTATCGGAACCTCTCGTGCGTCGGTGCAGAGCCTGTCGCCGTCACAGATTGCCTCAACTTCGGCAGTCCGGAGAAGCCCGACGGCTACTACCAGCTCGCCGAGTGCATAGAGGGAATGTCCGAGGCGTGCGAGGTCTTCGGGACAGCGGTCGTAAGCGGCAACGTCAGCCTCTACAACGAGACCGACAGGGGCGCCATCTACCCGACTCCGACCGTCGGCATGGTCGGCGTGTTGGACGACGTGAGCCGCCACGCCACGCCCGCTTTCAAACGCAAGGGGGACAGAGTGGTGGTGATTGGGAAAACTCCGCCGCTCTTGGGCGAGTCGCTGCCATCTGAGGGAGATCTTCTCGCTGGCTCCGAGTACCTGGAGATTATCCACGGTAAGATTGCCGGTCTCCCGCAGAGGTCCGACCTTGCTGCTGAGAAGAAGGTCGCCGATCTAGTGAGAGAGTTAGTCAGGTCTGGGCTCGTGGACACAGCGCATGACATCTCGGGTGGTGGAGAGGCGGTAGCCCTGGCGAAGATGGCGATAGAGGGCGGGATCGGGTTCGATTACGACGGAGAAGTCGAGATCGAGGACCTTCGACACGAGCTGCGCGGAGATGTTGTCCTGTTCGGGGAGACCAATCCAGATTTCATCGTCGCTGTCCCCGAAGTACGCTGGGACGATCTGCAGGATGCTCTGATCGGGTTCGCTTACGATCTGGTCGGAACCACAGGTGGGGATAGGTTCAAGATAGGCGATCTCATAGATGTGAAATTGTCGGAGATGAGGGAAGTATACGAGCGTGACCTCTTCGAGAGCCACGCCCCGGAGGGCGGACGCATTGGATAGTGCGGAGAAGGTCAACATCACGGAGAAGCTCGCGCGCTTCGACAAGCACTGGAGCCCGAAGATAGTCGGTGAATTGAACGGGCAGCACGTCAAGCTCGTGAAGTTCCTCGGGGAGTTCGTCTGGCACCACCACGACGATGAGGACGAGATGTTCCTCGTGGTAGACGGTCGCTTCAGGATGGAGTTCAGGGACCGAGAGGTTTGGATCGAAGAGGGTGAGTTCATCGTGGTGCCGCGCGGGGTCGAGCACAGGCCAGTCGCTGAGGAAGGAGCCAGCGTGATGCTCTTCGAGCCGGCGTCTACGCTCAATACGGGCAACGTGAGGGATGAGATGACGGTGACCGAGGTGGACAGGATCTGAGACCCGGAAGGTGGGTGCCCTCGACGTGGATTACCTAGATACGGAAGGCAAGCCGAAGGAGGCGTGCGGCGTCTTCGGGCTCTACTCCCGCGAGCTCTCGGGGGAGCTGGCCCAGCGCACGTACTTCGGGCTCTACGCGCTCCAGCACAGGGGCCAGGAGTCGGCAGGCATCGCCGTCTCCGACGGCGAGCGCACGACCGCGATGCGCGACATGGGCCTCGTCTCACAGGTCTTCGACGGACCACGCCTCGCAGCCCTCGAAGCCGGGCACCTGGCGCTCGGCCACGTCCGCTACTCGACGACAGGCTCCGCTTCCTGGGAGAACGCCCAGCCCGAGTTCGGCGGTCGCGGCGACGTCAACGTGGCCGTTGCCCACAACGGCAACCTCGTGAACGCCGGGAAGTTGCGGGATGGCCTGGCCGAAGACGGCTTCAAGTTCTACTCGACCTCGGACACGACCTATATTGCGGCGGCGGCCGTGAGGGAGCTGGAACGGGGGCTCTCGGTCGGGGAGGCGGTAAGGGAGGCGATGCGCCGCTTCGAAGGCGCTTACTCTGTGGCCATGATCTTCCGTGACAAGCTCGTCGCTTTCCGCGACTCTCACGGCTTCCGTCCCCTCTGCATCGGCGAGGTCGAGGGCGGTTACGCCGTCTCCAGCGAGACATGCGGCCTTGACATCATCGGCGCCAGGTTCCTGCGCGATGTCGAACCTGGCGAGGTCGTTGTGATAGACGACGATGGCCTGACGAGCTATAGGGCAGAGAGCCCGCGCCGTGCTCTGTGCGTCTTCGAGTACGTGTACTTCGCCCGTCCCGACTCGCGGTTCGACGGACGGGAGGTCGCCGGTTCCAGGCATAGGATGGGTGAGCTGCTCGCGGAAGAGGCACCGGCCGAGGCCGACGTGGTGATCCCCGTCCCCGACTCCGGGATGATGGCGGCGGTCGGCTACTCGCAGCGGAGCGGCATCCCTTACGCAGAAGGCCTCATAAAGAACCGCTACGTGGGCAGGACCTTCATCCAGCCGACCGACGGGATGCGCCAGCTCGGCATCAGGCTCAAGCTCAACCCGCTGCCGAGCGTCATAGAGGGCAACAGGGTAGTCGTTGTGGACGACTCCATCGTACGCGGCAACACGAGCCGCAAGCTGGTCGAGTTGCTCTTCGAGGCCGGCGCCGCCGAGGTCCACTTCAGGGTCTCTTCGCCCCCGATCAAGGGCCCATGCTACTACGGCATCGACATGGATAGCCCGGATCAACTGGTAGGCGCGAACCTGACGGTAGAGGAGATCCGGGCCCAGATCGGGGCCACCACCCTCGCCTACCTCTCTACCGATGCGATGGTCGCCGCCACGGAACAGAGGAAGGACCGCCTCTGCCGCGCCTGCTTCGACGGCGACTACCCGACCACAGGCACGGCGAGCAAGTTCGCGCTCGAGAACCGGACCCACTACGCTGCCACCAAGGGCGGATGACTTGCACATCCGACGCTACGAGCCTGGGGACAAACGTGCCGTCAGGCGCCTGCACGACGACGCGTTGAACGAGGTCGGCGCGCACATGGGAAGCGGTCCGTGGGATGAGGACCTGGATGAGATCGAAGACGTATATCTCGGATCTGGCGGCGAGTTTCTGGTCGGCATCCTGGAAGGGGAGGTCGTTGCGATGGGGGCTTTGAGGCGGCTCCCGTCCGATGCGGCCGAAGTGAAGCGTATGCGGGTGAGGCCGAATTTGCAGGGACGCGGCTACGGGCAGGCTATGCTCGACGCCCTGCACCGCCGCGCCGCCGAGCTCGGCTACTCTACGCTGCGCCTCGACACGACCGTACAGCAGCTGGCTGCCAGGCATCTCTACCTCGAGAACGGCTACCGCGAAGTGAGGCGCGGCAGTATCGGGCCGTTCGAGTGTGTCTTCTACGAAAAGTGCAACGTTGCCTGAGAACAGGGCCGGCTACGAGGCCGCAGGCGTCTCTATCGAGCGCGGCGAGCGGGCCGTCGACCTCATGCGCCCCGCGGCTGAGAGTACCCACGGCCCCGAGGTCCTCGGCACACCTGGCGGCTTCGCCGGCCTGTACGCTCTCGCCGGGTACAAGGATCCCGTCCTCGCCTCGACCATCGACGGCGTCGGCACGAAGGTCCTCGTCGCCAGAGAGATGGGACGCTACGGCTCTTTAGGCGCAGATATCGTCAACCACTGCGCAAACGATGTGCTCGCCACGGGCGCGCGTCCGCTCTTCTTCCTCGACTACGTCGCAAGCAGTCGTCTCGATCCCGAAGCCGTCGCCGGCATAGTCAGCGGCGCCGCAGATGCCTGCGGGCGGCTTGGTGTTGCGCTGATCGGCGGCGAGACTGCGGAGATGCCGGGTATCTACAGCCAGGGAGACTTCGAGGTCGTCGGCGTGTGCGTAGGGGCGTGCGAGCGGAACGAGGTAGTCGGCAGTGAGAGGGTACGGCCCGGCGACGCCGTGCTCGGCCTTGCCTCCAGCGGCCTGCACACCAACGGCTACACGCTGGCACGCAAGGTGCTCGCTGACGCCGGGGTCGCCTACTACGACGTTCCTGAGGGCCTGCGCCGGTCCGCCGGAGAGGTCTATCTCGAGCCGCACCGGGCGTACGTGCGGGAGATAGAGGCCCTGCGCGGAGCGGCCGAGGTTCGGGGGATGGCGCACGTGACGGGGGGCGGACTCGTGGGTAACCTTCCACGCGCGCTCGGGGGGCTCGGGGCGCGTCTCGATGCCGGGTCATGGGAGGAACCGGCGGTCTTCGGACTCATACGTTCTCTCGGCGGCGTACCCGAAAGCGAGATGCTCGGGGTCTTCAACCTCGGCGTTGGATTCTGCGCGGTCGTGCCACACGAGGAGGCAGAGGCGGGGCTCGAAGCGCTGCGCGGGGCAGGTTGTGATGTCTGGCGGATCGGGGAGGTCACGGAGGCCAGGGGCGTAGAGTTTGTCTGAGCGGCTGCCCGAAGGCTCGCGCTTCGCCGTGCTGGCTTCGGGTGCTGGGACGAACCTGCAGGCTTTGCTGGAAGCCTATCCCGAGAACCTTATCGTCGTCGCAGGGGACAGGAAGGAGACTTTCGCTTTCGAGCGGGCGCGGCGGGCCGGTGTTCCTGTCGAGCATGTCGATCCCGCCGGATTCGCCGGCAAGGAGGACTACGACAGGGAGCTTGCTGCCAGGATCGAAGTCCACGACGTCGGGCTGGTGGTAGGAGCCGGGTACATGCGGATACTATCGCCGGTCTTCCTCGAGCATTTCCCTGCTGTGTTGAACGTTCATCCTTCGCTCTTGCCCGAGTTCCGTGGGCTACGCGCTGTGGAGCGGGCGCTGGAGGCTGGGGTCGATGAGACGGGGGTGACGGTGCATCTCATGGTAGAGGAAGTAGATGCTGGGCCCGTCGTCGCGCAGGAGAGGGTGCCGGTTCTGCCAGAGGATACGAAAGAGACGTTGCTCGGGCGGCTTCATCCTGTGGAGCACAGGCTGCTCGTCCTGGCGGTCGCAGACTATTTCCTTGGGAGGGTGAACGTATGAAGCGGCGGGCGCTGATCTCGGTATCGGACAAGAGGGGGGTCGAGGACTTCGCGCGGCGGCTCTCCGGGATGGGGTTCGAGATCATCTCGACCGGAGGGACCGCGAGGGCGCTCACTGAGGCCGGAGTCAGGGTCGTCCCCGTCTCCGAGGTGACTGGTGCACCGGAGATACTCGGCGGGCGGGTCAAGACGCTGCACCCCAAGATCCACGGCGGCATCCTCGCCGACCTCGGAGACCCCGGCCACGTAGAGCAGCTCGTCGAGCAGGATATCGGCCCGATAGACCTCGTCTGCATCAACCTCTATCCCTTCGAGGAGACCACCGCCGGCGGCGCTCCCGAGAAGGAGGCTATCGAGCAGATAGACGTCGGCGGCCCCGCGATGCTGCGGGCCGCGGCGAAGAACTTCAGGTCTGTGACGGTCGTCCCCTCACCCGAGCTCTACGAAGAGGTGCTGACGGCCCTGGAGAACGAGGGAGAGGTTCCCCAAGAGACCCGCCGCCGCCTGGCGCTCTCGGCGTTCCGGCTGACCGCCGAGTACGACGCGGCGATCTCGGGCTGGCTCGGAGATCGGGTCGAAGGAGACATCGAACCTTCCGGCAGTGGGGCCGAAGACTTTCCCGAGATCCATACCGTCCGATACGAGCGGGTTTCTAGGCTGCGCTATGGGGAGAATCCGCACCAGGCTGCGGCCTACTATGCGGAGGTGGGCGCCGAGCATCTGCTGAGTGGCGTAGAGAAGTTGCAGGGGCGTGAGATCTCCTTCAACAACCTCTACGACCTCGAGGCCGCCCGCACACTGCTCGCGGACCTGACCGACCTCGGCGGAAAGGCCGCCGTCATCGTCAAGCACGCCAACCCCTGCGGCGCCGCGCTCGGCGGATCGGTCGCTGATGCCTACCGCAAGGCGTTGGCCTCGGACCCGCAGTCCGCGTTCGGGGGCATCGTGGCCTTGAGCGGCGAGGTAGACGGAGACCTTGCGTCTGAGATCTCTAAGGTGTTCACGGAGATCCTGGTCGCCCCCGACTTCACCGATGAGGCCAGGGAGATCCTCTCGTCCAAACCGAACGTGAGGGTACTCGTCGCAGGTCCGCTAGTTAGACCCCGCCTCTCGTCCAAGCACGTAACCGGTGGGGTCCTGCTCCAGAGATCAGACGCCGTCGAGGACGACTCTGAGTACAGGATCGTTACCGAAACCCAACCTTCGCCGCAGCAGATGGGAGACATGATCTTCGCGTGGCGCGTAGCCCGCGTGGTCAAGAGCAACGCCATAGTCCTCGCCGGAGACGGGGCAACGGTCGGCGTGGGAGCGGGCCAGATGAGCCGCGTCGACTCCTCGGAGATAGCCGTAAAGAAGGCCGGCGAAAAAGCACAGGGAACCGCCGCCGCGAGCGACGCCTTCTTCCCCTTCGCCGACGGCGTGGAAGCCCTGGCCGAAGCCGGCATAGCCGCCGTCATACAACCAGGCGGCTCCGTACGCGACGATGAGGTAGTCGAGGCGGCGAACCGCCACGGGGTCGCGATGGTCTTTACCGGACGGCGTCATTTCCTTCACTAGAGGCGTTCCACAAGGTCGAAGACATAGTGGTTTTCGGGTAGACTCTGGGCAGAGCCTGGGCCAGTAGCTCAGTGGCAGAGCAGGGGACTTTTAATCCTCGTGTCGTAGGTTCGATCCCTACCTGGCTCACCTTTTCGCTGGTTGTGAGATCCTGCCTCATCATTGGAGGATCTGCTAAACTTTTGGAGGCGGGCCCTGCCCAGCTCGTGAGCCCCCATCGTCTAGAGGCCCAGGACACCGCCCTTTCAAGGCGGCGGCACGGGTTCGAATCCCGTTGGGGGCACATATTAGCTGGTCAGCCGGTCAGCACTTCAGCTAGTCAGCCAATACAAGAAGCTGACAGGCCGAAGTGCTGACTAGCCGAACTGTTAATACGGGCGATTAGCTCAGGGGTAGAGCGCCTCCCTTACAAGGAGGAGGTCGCTGGTTCGAACCCAGCATCGCCCACTTATAAACGTAGACGTTGCCGTCGTGGCCGCGGAAGCGACTCTAGGTGCCCCTTCCGAGTGTTGGCCAAGAGGTCCGCCGAGAAGAATTTGACCGGCACGAGCCCGGTCTCGCCCGCCTCGACCGCGCCCGAGACCATCTGCCAGGTGCCATTCAGATACGCGGTGCTACGCCTGATCACCAGGTAGCGACCGCGCCCGGAGACGACCCCTCGTAGAAGATAAATTCTTAGAACTCCGTCCTAACGGCGCTCTCGGAAGTCGCTCGCCCTAGCGCACCCGCCGGGGCTGCTGTGCTGCCGCCGCTTCCCTACGCATCCTGAACGCCTGAAATACCGCTCCAACACCCCCGATGAGCATGAAGATCGCCAGGATGAACGTTAGCGTCGCCACCCCGATCAGGGGGTTGATCACCAGGAAAAGACCAAAGAGGATGCCTAGCACAGACAAGACCCCCATGCCCCAACTGCCCCCTTGGAAAGCAACTATCAGGCCCGCAGCGCCCTGAAGCATAGCCAAAAACCCCACGAGGATGACCAACCACGTAGAGGCCAGGGTGGTGCTCCACAGAGGGTCGCTGAGTATTGCCAAGCCAGCTATGAGGCACAGGACGCCAGCGGCTAGCTTCCAGCCCCAAGAAGAGGAATCTAAAAAGATACCTATGATGCGGAAGATGCCCGCTATGAACAGGTAGATGCCAAGTAGCAGCACTAGGAAGAACAGTGAGGCTCCTGGGGCCACCAACAGGATCAACCCAAAGAGAGCGACGACGATTCCTTCCACCAGGACCAGCCCCCAAGGCAGGGCTTCACCTCTTCCGCCGGCGTAACTACTCACCTTCCACCTCCCGCTTGCCTACGCTGAGTAGTCCCCATTGTGGGCACGAAGCCTTCCTCGCGGCCAGTATTCTCCCAATAGCTCATCCTCTCACCCTCATCCACCGGAGTGCCTGGAAGCGTTATTTTTCGAAGTTGGACTTCCGCTTTACGGAGTTCCAAGAAGAACGGGTATATCGTCACCCTCTCAGATGTATCCGAACACCGGCGGAAAGACGATCACGACGATCGCCGCCCACACGGCATAGACGGGCATGTAATTCGTCTGCCACTGTTCGAGGCCCGTGAACGATCCGCGCCCTCTCAGAAAGCGGATGTAGAGCAAGGCGGACCACGCCAGATTGACCAGAAGAATCACGTTCTCACCCAGGGCGGCCACGCGGTTCGGGCTGAAGCCGAACTCGGTTATGCGCGCGGCGATGGCCCACAGCGCTACCGCGTCGGCCAATAGCGCACTGACCACCAGCACGACCTGCACCACATCTAAGGCGCCGGGGGGCGACCGGGGGTCCCGGGCGGAGACGGAATAGAGCAGAAGGCCAAGGACCACCACCAGGAGCAGGTCGAAGGCGATGAGCGCGTTCCGCCCGATGTCGACTCCGCGTCCGGTCCACAGCAGGGTCCCCAGAAACGTGACCAGCACGGCGGCGAAAAAAGGTGTGAAGAGGCGCGTCAACACGGGCGCCATGTTCTCGATCACGCTTTGCTTGGCCTCCACCAGCCAGGAGGCGACCACGATGGCCCCGACCGCTCCGCACGGCAGCAGCCACGACTCGAAGAAGGGCTCCACGTCGATCCCGATGGCCTGGAAGATCATCGCCATGAACGCCGTGAGGACGGCGCCGCCGAGCGCGATCAGGACGTAGTAGATAAAGAGCTCGCCTGAGAACCGAATGAAGTCCATGCGGCCGTCCGCCTGGCCCCACCGGCTGCCCGCGTACGCGATGCCCACTACCAGCCAGAGCGCGATCGGCAGGTGCAGCGCCGTAAGTACCTCGGTGTAGCCGCCAGGGGCGAATGGATAGACGTTGGCGAATACTCCCGCCGCGACGAACGCCATCACCAGCCAGCGGAGAGTGCTGGTGTCGAGCCGCCGCTTCCAGATGAAATAGCCGGTCAGGAGGGGCAGCACGAACAGACTCAGAT
>JACCSM010000168.1 GCA_013698525.1 Rubrobacteraceae bacterium | reverse complement strand
GTCGATAACGACAGTGTGGAGCCGCCAGAGCTTCCATCCGGGGTGCGCCTGATCCGCAACAAAGAGAACGTGGGCTTCGCCCGCGCCCACAACAGGGGCATCGCCGCGTCGAGCGGAGATTGGGTCGTGATCATAAACCCCGACACACTCGTGGAGAGGGACTTCTTCGAGCTTCTGGAGAGGTTCGTCTCAGAGAATCCGAGGGTGGGTATAGCAGGACCAAGAATCCTTGACTCGGAAGGGGACCTCCAGCTCTCGGCGCGGCGGGAGATCAGCGCGCTCTCGGGGTTCCTCGGACGCACCTCCCTCCTGACCCGACTCTTCCCCAGGAGCTCGCTCGTAAAGAGCCAGTTCCCCGCCGTCACGGACCAGTCCCGTCCGACCTCGGTCGACTGGGTCTCCGGCGCCTGCATGGTCGTCCGCAGGGAGACGTTGCGAGACGTCGGCCATCTCGACGAACGCTTTTTCATGTACTTCGAAGACGCCGACCTCTGTAGGCGGGCCCGCGCGGCTGGGTGGCTCGTCTACTACCTGCCGCACGTCGAAATAGTTCACCAGACCGGCGCAAGCAGCCGCAGCAGACCTAAGGCGATCTGGCTCCTCCACAAGAGCGCCTTCCTCTACCACCGCAAGCACGGCGCCCACGGCCCCTTTGGCGTCTACAGCGCAGCGGTTCTGGCCGGGCTCACCATCCGCGCCCTGGCGAAGTTCGGGACCTCGCTGTTCGGGAATAACGTGCGGTAGAAATACAGCGTCACCGACCGATAGACGATCCATGCGCTCGGGGATTATGGGCAATAGAACGTTTGTGAATAGGGCGGTGCCGCCCCATATCCCTGGTTACCCGCATTCTTCTCCGCCAGGACCACGGATGTTCACCGGTCGGAGGACATTTCTTCGGAGGGTGTCCCGGGCGGCACAGCCGTTCGCCTTTCAGACGTCGAGGGGCCGCGGGCAGTTCGGGTGCGGAATCTGCGCCCGAGGGTGAGGAGGTCCACGAACTCCTCCCGGCCGAGGCTGACGGCCTCGTAGGACCCGCCAAGCCGACCTCCGGGAAAGGGTCAAGGACGACGCTCCGGACCCGGAGTGGGCCCCCGTTAGCGCCGAGGCGAGGTCGGCGGCTCCGGTTTCGCCCGCCCGCCAGCGCCCCTCGAGGCCCTCGGCGAGAGGGACCTGCAGGACGTGCAGCGCCACGAGCAGGACCAAGCGACCATTCTTGTGTGATGGCAAGCGCTCGCCCCCGGGCCATAATAGACAGACACGAGGACGCTCTATTATGAAGGGTCGGCTGCATGCGCGAAACTGGATACGAACCCCTTAGAAGCTTCCGCTACCACGCACTCGGGTGAATAGTAGATAATACGCGCTTATGCATCCTTCGGGAGGCGACACGGATCGCGCGTCGAATGGTGCGCCTCAGGAGCCCAAGCCGGGGCAAGAGCCCCGCTCCTACGACCAGTTCGCGCGCTCGGTCGTGGACGGCCTCTCGGCACACGTGGCCGTCATCGAGGCCTCGGGCGCCATCGTCTTCGTCAACGAGGCGTGGAGGGTTTTCGCTCGGGAGAACGCTGGCGACCCGGTGAAGGTCTCTGAAGGAACGAACTACCTGGAGGCCTGCGACGCGGCTACGGGTCCAGACTCCGAGACGGCCGCCGCCTTCGCGGCGGGAGCAAGGGAGGTGCTGTGTGGCCTGAGGATGAGCTTCGAGCTGGAGTATCCGTGCCACGCCCCCGAGAGGCGGCGTTGGTTCGTGGGGAGGGTGACGCGACTACCGGGGCCAGGGCCGCCGCAGGCGGTGGTCGCCCACGAGGACGTCACCGACCGAAAGCGCTACGAGGAAGACCGGCAAGAAGGCACTGGCGGGCTCGAGTTCATGGCCGAGAGGGCGGCGCTGGTGGGCGGCACCTGCAGGATCGGCTCGTCCCCGCTGGGGGGAGCGCGGGTCGAGGTGGTCGTACCGCTACCCCCGAGGCTCCTCCCCGGTTCGTAACCGCGAAGGTTGCAGACTCTACTTCCATCCCCTTCGGTGAATAAGAGCTAGCTCCCGATGCCTGGGCTGGCCCCGAGCTCGGAGATGTGCTCGCACGGGCTTGCCCTTCCGTAGCGCGCTTGCTACCACGAGGCGCGTCCGGTGGCCTCTTCCAGGGCTCGCAAGGCCGCCGCACGATCCATGCCGGTGCCCCCTATGAGGTCGACCGCCGAGGAGTGGATCTGGTCGACGAGCGCGTTGATGCCCAGGTTGCTCGCCAGGTCCTCGTGCTCCTCGAGCATCGTGC
>JACCSM010000148.1 GCA_013698525.1 Rubrobacteraceae bacterium | reverse complement strand
AAGATCACCGCGGATATCAGCATCACGCGAGATTATGCCGACGATGTGCCGCGCATAGAGGCCTACGGATCCGAGCTCAATCAGGTGTGGACCAACATCATCGACAACGCGATCGACTCCATAGAAGGTCGGGGAGAACTTACTCTGCGCGCCTACACCGCTGACGGTGTCGTTACGGTCGACATCATCGACAACGGACCTGGGGTACCCCCCGAGATTCAACCGCGCATTTTCGAACCCTTCTTTACCACAAAAGGTCCTGGCGTCGGCACGGGCCTGGGCCTGCATATCGCCTACAACATCGTCGTCCACAAGCACCGGGGACAGATTCAGGTCGCGTCCAAACCAGGCGAGACGCGCCTTCGGGTGGTCTTGCCGATCCGCCTCGCCGCAAGCAATTCCGGTTAGCCGCATGGAAGGGGGACGAGGGGCTGGCACCTGCCCGCAGAGCTTTAACCTGGAAGGAGCGTGTTCGCCGCTACGCCGGCAGGCTGGAGGCGTGGCCAACCGCAGGCTATCCCCTCGAAAGCGAAAGCATCGAGTAACGAAAAGCTGACTGCTGAAATGTTGACCAGCGCGGGTAGCGGGATGGTTGGCCATTCCGCTACCCGCCGTGAACGACCTCTCGGGTCGTCTCCAGAAAAGCTCTCAGAACCGGGGACTTCCAACGTTTCCCGTGCCACACCATCTGGGTAAAGACTTCAAAGGGCTCCTCCCACCGCAGTGCGGCGAGCTTGCCGTCCCTGACCTCCGCTTCGACGGCCACGCTTATCATGACAGAGACGCCCATGCCGGCGGCCACGCACTGCTTTACGGCCTCAATGCTCTGGAACTCCATTCGCTCCGGCGGCACCACACCCGTCTCCCCCAATTGACGCTCGAACTGGCCCCTGTAGGCGCAACCCGACTCCGGAGCCTCAGGTAATAGCACTGTCTCGCCGGACAGCTCCCGCGGAGAGACAGAAGTCGACGACGCAAGCGCGTGGTCGGACGGGGCGATGACGGTCACGTCCTCCCGGATCAGGGGCTCCACCGAGAGCCCGGGAGCACCAACGGGCCCGTCGAGGACGAATGCCACGTCCACCCTGCCCTCATCGACCGCCCGGCGCGTGCTACCCACCAATCGACCGACGGTGCTCGGGCGCACCGAGAGCCTCACTTTCGGATACCTTTCGTGGAAGATGGCCAGAAGCCTCGGCAACCTGTATGTAAGGAGCGTCTCGGGGGCACTCACCGTGAGAGATCCCACCACCTCGCCCATGCCCGCGCCCGCATCGACCACAGCCTCCCGCGCCTCTCCGGCGAGGACCAGCAACTCCTGAGAATACGCGAGCATCACAGATCCCGCCTCGGTTAACGCGATCCTCCTGCCCAACCGGTCGAACAACTGCACCCCGAACTCCCGCTCAAGCGCCGCCACCTGCGCGCTCACACTCGACTGCACATAGCCCAGCCTCGCCGCAGCCCGCGAGAACGAAAGCTCCTCCGCAACCACCCCGAATGTCTGGACCTGCCTGAGCTCCACCGAACCACCGTTCCTCACCGAGGTATCGAGTATGTCGATACTTTACATCGTAAAGTTTCGTTGGACGCGATATTAGCACGGCATTAGGATCTTCTCGAACGATGAGTAGAACGGACGGAGGAGTAGTGGTGGCGCATGAGGAAGGCGGGGTGCGGGGGGAGCTGCACAGCGGCCTCCCTGCGGTGGTGCTGTTGCTGATGGGAACGCTCGGGATCTCGACGGCCTTCGGGATGCTCCTGCTCTTGCCCCTCTACGTGCAAGAGCTCGGTGGTGACGAGGCGGACTTCGGCGTGGTCCTATCTGCGGCGGCGGTACCGGCGGTTCTCTGTATAGGGTTCTTGATCCGCTATCCTGAGGCCTTGAGGCCGCACGTCGTGGTAGCTCTCGCCATAGGGACTTACGGGCTCGGGGCGGCTGGCGCATCGCTCGTGACCGAAGGCTGGACGCCGCTTGTCGGGATCGGGGTCCTGCTCGGCACCGCTTGGGCGGTGGTCTACGCGGCCTCGCCGATGGCCATGAGCGGTATGGTAACCGACGAGGGGAGGGTGGCCTACTTCGGCTACCTCACAGGCACCCAGCAAGTCGGTATCGGTGCAGGACCAGTGATCGCACGCTTCCTGGTCGAGACGCCTCTGGGCTTCCGGGGGACGTTCCTGGCGGCAGGCGTCGTCTGCCTCGTCGCCATGGTGCTTACGCTCGTCGTAGGGGCTCTCGCGCCCGGCGCCAGGACCGATGCCGGAAAGGAGGGTGCGGAAGAAAATAGGTCCTCCGCGGTCTCGTTCGGCGCGGCGATGCGGCGTATCCTGGGGTCCGAGGC
>JACCSM010000145.1 GCA_013698525.1 Rubrobacteraceae bacterium | reverse complement strand
ATCTAGACGAGGAGCGGCGAGAGCAGGGTGTCCCTTCCCACTGGCTCTCCTACGTGAGTGTCGAGAGCGCAGACACTACCGCGTCGAGGGCGCGCGAGCTGGGCGGTGAGGTCTCCGTTGAGCCGCACGAGTCCCACGCGGGTGCGCGTATGGCGGTCGTGGCCGATCCTGCCGGCGCCTCGCTTGCGGTCTGGCAGCCGGGGACGTGGCCCGGTGCGGGACGGGTCAACGACGTTGGCTGTATGGGCTGGAACGAGCTCCAGACCCGCGATTCCGGGGCCGCGGGCGATTTCTACGGTGGGCTCTTCGGTTGGGAGATCGAACCCATCGAGGACGACGGGACGCTGGTCTACACCACGATCAAGAACGCGGGCAACCAGAACGGCGGCTTCATGCCGATGACCGAGCAGCACGGCGACGCGCCATCCTTCTGGCTCCCTTACTTCACGGTCCCCTCGCGCGACGATGCCGTCGAGCAGGCAAGGGAGTTGGGCGGTAGCGTTCTGGCTGGACCGCTGGACCTCCCTGCTGGCAAGATCGCCATCCTTGCCGATTCCCAGGGCGCCGCGTTCGCCGTCTTCGAGGGTGAGACCGACGAGTAGAGGCTCGTCGCCGTGCGCTGAGGCGTACCGGCAGCAATAGGTACAGGCGTATAATGCGGCTGTGATCGTGGACAACGCCATCTACGTCGACGGCCGCCGCACCGCTGAGCCAGGCACCCTGCGGGAGACCTATGAGGCCGTCCGGGACCGGCGCGGGGTGGCATGGATCGGCCTCTACAAACCGACGAAGGAGGAGTTCTCGTCCGTCGCCGGTGAGTTCGGCCTGCACGGGCTGGCGGTCGAGGACGCGACGGATGCCCACCAGCGGCCCAAGCTGGAGCGTTACGGGGAGACGCTCTTCGTCGTGCTCAAGCCGGCCCGTTACCTTGACGAGGTGGAGCGGGTCGAGTTCGGCGAAGTCCATGTCTTCGTGGGGGAAGACTTCGTGGTGACCGTGCGTCACGGCGAGGCACCTGACCTGGGCGGGGTACGCGAGCGGCTGGAGGCCGATCCCGAGCACCTTCGCAGGGGACCCGAGGCAATCCTGCACGCCATCATGGACCGTGTCGTGGACGACTACGGACCCGTGGTCGATGGCCTCGAGAACGACATCGAGGAGATAGAGGCCGAGGTCTTCGGGGGTAATCCCAACGTGTCGCGCAGGATCTACGAGCTCTCGCGCGAGGTGATCGAATTCCAGAGGGCGACGGAACCGCTTGGCGGGGTGCTCAGGGATATGATGCGGGACGAGACCATTGACGTCGATCCCGAGGTGCGGAGGCATCTTCGCGACGTCCGTGACCATGTCCTGCAGGTTACGGAACGACTCGCCGGATTCCGCGAGCTGCTGCAGAGCATCCTCAGCGTGAACCTGACCCTGGCGAGCCTGACCCAGAACGAGGAGGTAAAGAAGATCTCCGCCTGGGCCGCCATCCTGTTCGCGCCTACGCTCATAGGGACGATCTACGGGATGAACTTCACTTACATGCCCGAGCTGGACTGGCCGCTTGGCTACCCCTTCGCCCTGGTGCTTATGGCTTTCACCTCCCTCACGCTCTACCTCATCTTCAAGCGCCGCGGCTGGCTGTAGGCCTGAGTAGAATCCCCCAACTCGCTGTGAAAATAGCCCATTTGGGGGATGCGGCGCCTATACTCGAACGTTAGGCTGCGTCCGTTGACTGAACCAGCGGGAGGAATTGGCCTACCGGCGCGTAACCTTGAGAGAAGGGAGACGATTATGGAGACAGTGATCCAGGGCTCGACGCTACAGACCTTGCGTGCCGGCCTGCGCGGCACCGCGCACGCGCCCGGCGAGGAGGGCTACGATGACGCGAGCCGGGCTTGGAATTTGGCCGCCCACCAGCAACCTGCGCTCGTGGTCGTGGCCGGCGGTGCTGCCGACGTAATGGCAGCCGTGCGTTTCGCCCGCGAAGGAGGTCTAGGCGTCGGGGTGATGGCGACGGGCCACGGGGTTGGCGCGGCATGCGACGGTGGGGTCCTGATCAACACCTCCAATATGAGAGGCGTCAGGGTGGATCCCGTATCCAGGACCGCGAGGGTCGAGGCTGGTGCGTTGTGGACCGACCTGATCCACGAGTCCCAGGTGCACGGTCTGGCCGGCCTCCTGGGCTCCACCTCCTACGTCGGCATCGTCGGCTACACGATGGGCGGCGGCTTCGGTTGGCTCGGGCGCAAGTATGGCTTCAATGCCGCGAGTGTGAGGGAGGCAGACGTAGTTACCGCGGATGGCGAGCTGGTGCGCGTGAGCGCCGAAGAGCATCCCGACCTGTTCTGGGGCCTTGGGGGCGGAGGCGGCAACTTCGGAATAGTCACCTCCCTGAAGTTCGACCTGTACCCTATTGGGATGCTCTACGGTGGCAACCTCATCTACCCTGTGGAGAAGGCGCCCGAGGTACTGGATGCCTACGTCCGCTGGAGCGCTGAGCTCCCCGACGAGATGACCTCAGGGGTGGCGTTCCTGAATGTCCCTCCGCTGCCTGCGCTCCCCGAGCCGCTACGCGGCAAGTCCGTAATTGCGGTGCGTGGCTGCTACTGTGGGGAGTCTCCCGGGTCCGGTGAGGAGCTTGTGCGTCCCCTGCGCGAGGAGCTTGGCGAGCCGATAATGGACACCTTCGGGATGATGCCATACGCGGCAATGGACTCCATAAGCATGGACCCGGTCGATCCCATGGGGGCCCGCCAGCACTCCGAGATGCTGAGCGACCTCTCGCCCGAGGCCATCGAAACGCTGGTGGAGGTTGCCGGCGCCGGTTCCGGCTCGCCCCTGATCTTGCTGGAGCTCCGGCAGCTCGGCGGTGCCCTGGCTCGCACTGCCGACCGCTTGAGCACGATGGGTAAGGGCGACTCCAAATTCATAATGAACGGGGTCGGGCCGGCCTTCACGCCGGAGATGGCGGAAGGGGTCTTGGCTTACCTCGCCCGCGTGACCGACGCGACGCGTCCCTTCCAGACCGGCGACACCTACGTCAACTTCATGGAGCTCGAGGGCGCGAGCGCCGAGAGGGTAAAGGCAGCCTACGCGCCAGAGGACTTCGAGCGCCTCGTCGCCCTCAAGGACCGTTACGACCCACAGAACATCCTCCGCTTCAACCGCAACATCGCTCCCTCGAAGGCGTAGCGCCAAGCGGGATGAGGAAGTGCTGACCCTTCCTCATCCCGCGCAGGTCAGCACTTCAGCAAGTCAGCATGTCAACCTTTACTTTTGCTCCAGCCGGTCGCAGCTTGCCGTTCACGAGCTCGTTGACCCTGAAGCAGAGCACCATGATCCTCATCGAATTCTGTAGACCATAAACCTGTAGCGTGAGATATTGTGAGCACTCGCGTGGGAAGGGAAAGGACTTTACTGAGCAAAGGAGTCGCTATGACCACAGAAGCTGGCACCGAGAGCCCGCACCTGCGGCGTGAGTTGCACCTGTGGGAGGCGGTCGGTATCTCGCTGGCGCTTACGTCATCATCGCCCTCGGCTGGCTGGTGTTCGGCGTCGCGCCTTTCGATCTGTTTGTGGCATCAGGAACGATCGGCACCCTGATCCTGCTTCTGGTCTACGCGCTTGCTACCATCGGGGCGGCGAAGCTGTTATTCCTCTCGGGCGAGCGGCAGGTCGCGGCGTGGGAGG
>JACCSM010000141.1 GCA_013698525.1 Rubrobacteraceae bacterium | reverse complement strand
CAGCCCCGAACTCGCCTCCCTCTTTGCCGGGGACCGGATGCGTGTCGTTTGCATCTTACGTGACCCGCGCGATGTGGCCGTCTCCCAGATGCACCACATCAAGCAGAGAAAGGAACACTTTGCCCACGAGGCGTTCCTGAAGCTGCCCTCGGATCACGAGCGGCTGCTGCACTCGATCCGGGGCGGAGAGCTCGGGGGACGCAGGCTCCAGTCCCTCGATGAGCGCTACCGGCAGTTTCTGGGGTGGCAGGATGATGACAACGCCATACTAGTGAAGTTCGAGGACTTGGTGGGCCCGAGGGGCGGGGGGAGCGCCGAGACCCAGAGGCGCACCGCCGAGCGGGTCGCACGACACGTCAGCCTCGAGCCCGACGAGCGGATGATGCGCACGGTGGAGGAGAACATCTTCGGGGTGAGCAATACCTTTAGGAAGGGTCAGATCGGGGGCTGGCGGGAGGAGTTCTCCGAGGAGCACGCGCGGGCGGCCAGGGAGATCGCGGGCCCTCTGCTGGTGAAGCTCGGCTACGAGGCGGACCCCGAGTGGTAGGCTGCGTCCCTGATGCTAGGGAACGACGAACGTGAGCGCTAGACCGACACCCCTCTTTCTTTTCTCGCTGCCCCGCTCCGGCTCCACCCTGGCGCAGCGGATCCTGGCCGCCCATGGAGGGATCGCGACGACCTCCGAACCTTGGATCTTGCTGCCCTATCTGTACACCCTCAGAGAGAATGGAATCTACGCCGAATACAACCACCGGTCCCTGATCTTGGCGATCGAGGACTTCTACGAGATGCTGCCGGGCGGACGGGAGGATTACGTCGCGGAGATCCGCGAGTTTGCCCTCCGCCTCTACGACAAAGCATCCCCGGACGGCACCCGCTACTTCCTGGACAAGACCCCTCGCTACCACCTGGTCTCGGATGAGATCGTGGCCACGTTCCCGGAGGGGAAGCACCTCGTTCTCTGGCGGAACCCCCTCGCGGTCGTAGCCTCCATCATGGAGACTTGGGGAGACGCCAAGTGGAACCTCTACCGCTTCAAGGTAGACCTTTTCGACGGGATAGAGAACTTGGTCCGCACCTACGAACGTCATAGCGACAGGATCCACGCGATTCGCTACGAGGAGATCGTCACGAAACCTGAGGAGGCTTGGGGCGAGGTGTTCCGTTACCTGGAGATGCCCTTCGATCGCTCGGCCCTGGAGTTGTTCGGTGCCGTCAGGCTCGGTGGCAGAAAGGGCGATCCCTCCGGAGTAAAGAGATACGGCAGGGTGAGCAGCGAGCCCCTGGAAGGGTGGAAGCGAACCCTCGACAACCCCGTACGCAAGGGCTGGTGCCGCCGCTACCTGCACTGGATCGGCCGGGACCGGCTGGCGATTATGGGCTACGATCTGGACGATCTCGTAGCCGACCTCGACTCACTGCCAACGTCCTACCGGCGGGTCGGTTCAGATGTGGGGCGTGGTTGTTGGGGACTTCTCCGCGACCTCTCGGAGCCCAAGATCCTCAGGCAGAAGCTCCAAAAGCTCCCGGCGTGGAACCGCATCCACGTACACAAGTAGCCGGTTGGAGGTCCCAAGATGACAAAGGGCGACGCAAGGGAATGGGCGCGGCGCTACGTCGGGAGACACCCGTTCCTGTTCTATAACTTCTACAGGCTGAGGCCGGGTTACCGGGACCTGTTAGTGGAGCGGAGAACCCAGATCGTCATAGAGGGATTTCCACGCTCGGGCAACACGTTCGCCGTGGTCGCCTTCGAACAGGCACAGCGAGAGAGCGTCCGGGTCGCCCACCACCTCCACATGCCGGCGCAGGTGATACGAGCGGCCCGGTGGGGTATACCGACCCTCTTGCTGGCGAGGGAGCCCACGGACGCCGCGCTGTCCTGGGTTATAAGGGAACCCGGGGTCCCGATCCGACAGGCTCTGAAGCACTACGTCTCGTTCTACGAGAAGGCCGCCGAGTACCGCGACGCCCTCGTCGTGGGATTCTTCGAGGAGGTGACCCGAGATTACGGCACGGTCCTGGAGCGGGTCAATGCCAAGTTCGGCACCAGGTTCTCGTCCTTCGTTCACTCCGAAGACAACGTCAATTGTGTCTTCGACCGTATAGAAGAGGTGCACCGCACCATGCACGGCGGCAGGCTGGACGAGAAGGTGATCGCGCACCCCTCGGCCGTCAAGGCAGGGCTGAAAGACGCGCTAAAGAAGGAGCTGGAAGCCCCGGAGGTAAGGGAGCTCACCGCCCGGGCCGAAGCCGTCTACGACAGCTTCGGGCCTGTAGGGGGACGGAGCCGCGTACTCTAGGATCCCGGCCCCCCGTCGTCTTCTACGCTGCTATCGGCCCGTCAGTTTGTCTTGTGTACGGCGAGGGCTGGACGAAGAGCGGCGGGCAGACACCACGCGATGATGAGGCCCTTGCAGAGTAGCATCTCGTAGGCGATCATATGCCGGTGATGATGGATCTAACCTGTATGGGTGAGCGGTGTCGGTAGCGGCGAGGGCCTCGGCGTTCGCGGCTCTGGCGCTTGTGGGCGGCGTGGGCACGGTCTACGCACCGGTCCCCACCTTCACCGCCGTGGCGGTTCTCTTCGCGCTGGGATTGTGGGCGTTCGCCAGTAGCCGCCAACCGTCTCTCGCGGGACCCAAGATCTCGGAGGGGGCGAGGATCAAGCCGCGCAGCGCCCTGGTCACCAAGCTGGTGTCGGGTTACTTGCTCCTCTTCTGGATTGGGCTTATCGCCCCACTCCTCACCTACTCTCCGCGGGGGCCATCGAGTGCCGGGATGTCCGAGGGGTCGCTGAGCAACCAGGTGTTGATCTCCACCTTCGGACTCGTCGGGGCCCTGTTCTTGCCCGCTGCTATCAGGCGCTTCGATGGGGCGTTCCAGTGGCTCCTAGCACTGTGGATTCTGTATCTGGGTTGGGCGGCGGCCAGCTTTTTCTGGACCACCGAGCCTCCGCTCACCGTCCGCAACCTCGTCGCTTTCGTCCTGGTGTCGGTCGGCTGCTTCGGCCTGGGCGTCGGTTTCTACGGCAGCATCCCGAACGGCAGGGACCTCTTTCTGCGCCACGTCTTCTGGGCCAGCGTCCTTTCGGCCCTGGTGATCCTGCTGCCCCTGCCTTTCCGCTTTCAACAGTATGATCTGCTCGATCCGTCGCAGCGTCTGGATATAGGCGGCAACTTCTCCGCATACGTGACGCGCCCCATTATGGCCTCCCTGCTGATCCTCGTCGCGACCTCCATTCTGGGGGTTCGCCAGTGGACGAAGCGCGACTGGTTCTGGGTTGCGGTCCTCGTTCTCCCCTTGCTGGCGCTGAAATCGCGGGGCCCTATCGTGTGGGGGATGCTAGCGCTTGGCATCTTCTACCTCTTCTACAGGACCAGCATCCGGGACAGGGTGCTGCAAGCCGGGGTGCTGTTCATGATCGGCGTCGGCACGTACATCTACTACGCCGAAAACGTCTTGCAGACCATCCTCGGCCCGCTCGTTCCGATCCTGACCCGGGGAAACCCCGAGGCCGCCGCGAACCTGACAGGGCGGGTCCCGCTCTGGCAGGCTCTGATCGATCAGGTTTGGCAGCATCCATGGCTGGGTGCGGGTTTCGCGGCCTTCTGGAGCCCCAGCAACGTCGCCCAGCTGGGATCGAGCGCCGTTTTGGGGCGGGCGTCAGCCCATAACGGATATCTGGAAGAACTGCTCAACACGGGAGTGGTGGGGCTCACCATCCTCTTGGCGTTCTGTCTGGGCACCTTGACGGTGGCACTGAGACGGGCTCGGAGGGGTGATCCTCTAGGATGGCTGCTCTTTTTGTTTGTGGTGTTCTACCTGATGCTCAATCTGACCAACGCCCTCACGCAGGAGTATTTCCAGCCTCCGTTCGTGTTAATCTTGGTGGCCCTCGGGTTGATGGCGAGCGGACCGGCGACGGATCCGGCGAAC
>JACCSM010000123.1 GCA_013698525.1 Rubrobacteraceae bacterium | reverse complement strand
CCTACGTCGTAGCGTCTGGCGCCAGGCTGGAAGGCGTCCTGGTAAGCCACCAGCCGCGAGAAGTCCTGGCTTCCGCGGCGGTTGATCCAGTTGTGCTCTATGGGCTCCCCCTCCCGGTACTTCTCCCCGACGTGCATGAACCCGACACCGTAAGGCCCGAGCAGCCACTTGTACGACGAGGCGACCAGGAAGTCAGGCCGGACCTCCGAGACGTCGAAAGGGTGCGCCCCAAGCGACTGTATCGCGTCGACGACCAGCGCCGCCCCGGCTTCGCGGGCGCTCTCGCCGACGCGTGCGAGGTCGACGAGAGATCCATCGGTCCAGTGGCAGTTCGGGACGGCCACGACGGCAGTGTCGGCGTTGATCTCCTCGAGCAGGGCACGAGTCCAGTCGAAGTCTTCCGGACGGGGTACGGTCACGAGCCTGGCCCCGCTCCGCTCCGCCAGCCCGCGCCAAGCGTAGACGTTGGAGGGGAACTGGTCGTCGAGGATAAGCATCTTCTGTCCTTCTCCCACCGGCACGTTCGCCGCTGCGACGGAGATCCCATAGCTGACGGAGGGGACGATCGCGACGCCGTCGGCATCCCCGCCGACGAGCCTCGCGAACAGCGCCCGGACCTCTTCTGCCTCCTCGAAGAAGTCGCCAGGTGTGATCTCCCAGGGTCGTGACTTGCGCGACACCGCCCTCTCTCCGATCTCCCGCGCCGGGCGTAGCTGCGGCGACATGTACGCGCAGTTCAGATAGACGATGTCCTCAGGAATCTCGAACAGGTCACGCTGGCTTCCCAGATTCATCCCGAACATCCTCCCGTCCTCGGTCTTACCCTACTAAACCAGAGATCGGAGCATCCTGCCCGTCGAGATCATAGCGCCCCCGAGAACGGCCGGTATGCCGCCTCCAGGATGCACCGACGCCCCAACCCGCCACAGCCAGGGACGTCTACGATCACTGTACGGTGGCCGTTGCAACGGCCCGCTCCTCCAGAAGGGACGCACGTTCCCGTACAACGCCCCACCCGCGCCCCCCCAGGCGCCGAAGTACGCGGGGTCGAGGACCTCGTACTCCCCGAAGTATCTGGTCGCCGGTTCTTGCAGTCCGGCCGCGGCGGAGACGCGTTCGATCTCCCGCCCTACGAACGGGTCTTCCAGATCATACTCCCGACCGTTCGCCGGCGCCGTTAGCAATACGGCCAACGTCCCTCCTTCGTTGGGGTAGATCCTGCCCCCACGATAGTAATTGAGAAACGCCATCGTCTCCCGAGGCTCCTCACCGGCCTCGAGGCTCTCGTAGAGATCGCAGGGGTCGGAAGGCAGCACGACGCTGTGCACCGCTACCCCGGCCGGCAACTCTTCCCGAAGCGTCGCGTACACGGCCACCCCGGAACATGAGAGCCTCTCCTTCGCGCGCTTCCTTCCAGGGTCTAGCAGGCTCTCCAGCCTGCCGGCGTCGAGATCGCTAACCACCCTCTCTGCCTGGTACTCTCCCTCAGCCGTCACGACCCTTTCGCGTCCGATCTCCAGCACGGCCTCGCCCGTCTTGATCTCGACCCCTGCGCGTCGAGCGAGCCTCTCCAGAGAGAGCACGACCTCGTAGACGCCGCCCTCGGGCACGAAAACGCCATCGGCGGCCATGATCGCAGGCATGCTCGCAAAGAGCGCAGGCGTCCGTGTCGGTGCCACCCCGGCGTTGAGCGTGTGGACGGCGATGATCTCCCTCAGCCCCTCAGGCAGCCACGAGAGGCCGTCGAGATAGGAACGGGTCGTCAGCTTCGCCCCGTATACCCTCAAAAGGCGTCCCAGCGCGGGCAGGGTCCTGGGGTCTGCAGGGTCAGCCGTCAACAGGCGCGTGACCTCGACCCCGAGCCCGCCGTGTATACCGGCGAATCGCTCCCACGCCGCCCGCCAGGGATGGCCCTCCTCCACAGGCAGCGACGTTCTCTCGCCGCGATAGTAATACCATCCTACCTCGGGCAGCCGCTTCAGTCTCAGCCCCGCGACCTCAGCCGCCTCGCCGGGCTGCCGGCAAGCGGCGTCCCAGCGCCGCAGAAGCTCCTCCCACACACTCGGGAAAGTGAGGAGCGAGGGCCCCGTATCCATCCGCTGGCCGTTGAGCTCGATGCGCCGGCTCTTCCCGCCGAGCCAGGGATTGGCTTCCAGCAGCGTCACCTCATGCCCGGCGCGTCCGAGCAGGGCGGCCGCAGCCAGACCCCCGATGCCGCCGCCGACTACGACCATGCGGCTCACGGGTAAGCCCCCAGAGACAGCGCCGCTACGAGCTGCACGCCGGCGACCGTACCGGCTACGTAGGGGAAGGCGATGGAGTACTTGTAGAGCCGGTGTCCCGTCTCCGGCGTTGGACTCTGGCTCAGCGCATACAACAGCGTACCCGCTATCGCGGCGTTCAGGAGCGCGACGGGTACGTTCACGAGGGCGAAGCACGCTGTGGCGAGCGCCCAGAAAGCACCGCTCCAGAGGACGACGCCGCCAGGACCGAGCCGGACCGCGGTCGTCATGATGCCAACCCTGCGGTCCTCGTTCACGTCTTGCACAGCGTCGAAGGTGTGCTTGGCCGCGCTCCACGCCATGAGCCCGAGCGCGGCAGACCAGACCGGCCCTCTGCCGAGGGCGAGTGGCACGAAGACGAGCGGGAAGGCGTAGGCCGCGTTGCTCAGGGAGTCGAAGTAGGGACGGGCCTTGAAGCGCGCGGGCGGGACCGAGTAGCCGACGAAGAGAAGCGCGTAGAGAAGCATCCAGGCTACGGCGGAAGCAGGCACGAACAGGAGGGAGTAGATCAGGAACGGAGCATTGGTAAAGACGACGCCGAGCACGACGGGGCGGACCTCGGAGCGGTCTATCCTGGCCCCTTCCAGGGTGCCTTTGCGGGGGTTTTTTGCGTCGGTCTCCTGGTCGAATACGTCGTTGACGCCGTAGATGAGAAGATTGAACGGTAGTGTGAGCCACAACAGAACCGGTAGTGCTTCCCAAACGAAGAGATCCCCTGTGAGCCACATCCCGACCGTGGCTGGCCCTAAAGTGTTGATCCAGAGCACAGGCCGCGAGATGTAAAGCAGACGCAGGATCACAGACCCTAATATATACCAGCGTCATCCCCGCAGACCCTATAACATTACACGCGTGCTCACGCAGCTCCGCCGCACTACACCGCGACCCCTGATCCTCGCCTGCGTCCTCTCCCTCGTCGCCGCGTACTTCGCCGTCCGCTACCCGGACATAAAAGGGGCGAGCGTTGGCTCATACGTCTCGACCCTCCTTATAGCCCTGCCTTCGGCCGTCGCGCTCTTCCGCTACCTCGGACCGAGCAGGGCCACGCTCTCGCTGCTCGTCCTCTCCATCTTCGGCTACGCTATAGAGACCCTTGGCGTCGCGACCGGCTTTCCCTACGGTACTTTCTACTATGGCGACGCCCTCGGGCCCAGGCTCGCCGGAATCGTTCCTCTACTCTTGCCCCTCTCCTACGCGCCGCTCGTCGTCGGGGCCGTGGCAGCCGCATGGGGGGGGACCCGCCTACCTATCTTCCACGTCCTCTACGCCACCCTGTTCCTCGTCTGGATGGATGCCGTCCTCGACCCTGGTGCGGCCGCCCTGGGCTTCTGGGTGTGGCCCGAAGGCGGCGCCTATTACGGCGTACCTCTCAGTAACTACGCCGGCTGGCTGCTCTCCGGAGCCATCGCCACAACCCTGCTCCTCGCCGCCGGTCAGTGGTCCGAAATGCCCGGGCCCGCCCTGCTGGACAGCGCCACCATCGCCACCTCCTTCTGGACGGGAGTGGCCGTCCTCTCCGGTATGGTCGCCCCAGCCCTGCTCGGAGCACTACTCCTCGCGTACCTCCTCGCACGCCGCTCACTTCTTCGCGCCGCGAAATAGCACCAATACGCACAATCCTTTCTGTTCAGAGGGTCCAGAGACACCACATATGGCAGTTCTGTAACTTTTTGTTTGTTTTTATTAAGTTCAGCCCTTACATTTGTGAATCCATTGTGTTTACATGATGCTCGTAGGAGCCACTCGCCTGGGAGGTGTGGAATGATCCGTGAAGGAGCCACCGTAGGGTTGGGGGTTCGAGGCGAGGATTCGGCCTACAGGAGTGGCTGGGAGGAGGGACGCTTCGGGCAGACGCGGACCTTCGTGACTAACAACAGCCTCGCTGCGTGGACCGAGTACCCGGACAGGCTCTCCTACTACCGCGGCCACCGCGACGGCCGGCGCATAAGGGAGATGCTGGGGAGCCAAGGCCAGGCTGTCTGATCCGTAACACCGTTATGGGGCTCCTACCTGCGGCTCCCGCCGATCACTTCTCCGATCTCTTCTCCTAAGTCCGCAACCACTTCAGGCAAGCTGCGTACCCATAGCGGAGGGCCGACGGCTCCCCCTCCAAGTTCACCGTCGACCCTCCTCGTATGTTAGCGAAAGTCTCGAGCGAGTGCCATCTCTCCACTGACGTTCCGTCAGGCGACGGTGGGCGGGACCGCGCCTGGTGCGGCAAGATGCGCGTTGCGCCAACCTTGGTAGCGCTCCTAGCACGTGCCCGATTCGGGCCTGCCCGTGTCCTGGGTGATCTTGAACGTGCCTCCGCCACCAGGGGCCTCCATACAGTAGGTGCTGGCGTCAGCAGCCCCTACCGTAACCTCTTGCTCTCCCTGCCTGAAACCGTAGGCTTCGAGTTCTGTCGCCGTCCCGGCGTACGCGTTCTGATCGACGTAATAGAGTTGCTGCGACGTGGCCGCGGTACGCAGTTGCGCCATGGCGGCAGCATCCTTCGCCTTGTCCTGCTGGCCGATGTAATTGGGTATCGCGATGGCAGCGAGTATCCCAATGATAACGACGACTGCCATCAACTCTATTAGCGTGAAGCCTCCCTCATCTGTCTTGCAAAACACCTCTACCCGCCATGAGAACCAGGAAGACACCTTTCTCCTGCTCTTTCTGCACGCCTCTGTCGCCACGGGGCCCGTGCCCGCTCTACCTACTTATTCGGCAATACGAACAGAGATCTTTAGCCAGCGTCTCGGTCGACGCCAGGAGCCGGGTGTTACCACGTTGGAATCAGAACCTCGTCTCCTCCGTGGTGGATCTAACCCGGAGGCACCTGTCGAACAAGGACGTGGCTACCGCGCCTTTAGAATTCCTGAAACCTGTTACCTAAGTGCGGAGCGCCGCCACTATCCTCCGTACTCCATGGGAGTATCCAGGTCGGTGAGGATATCGGCGGGACGCCCGAGATTCGCGGCGGCGACCTCCCCGAGGTAGACCGTATGGTCCCCGGCCTCCAGCTTGCCGACCACCCGGCACTCCAGGTTGGCGAACGCCTCGTCGAAGAGGGGAGCTTCCGTCTCTCCCGTCGAGTATGGCGAGCCGGCGAGGGTGCCGTCCTCGGGTTGGAGAGGATGGGTGAACTTACGGGCCAGGTCTTCCTGATCGGTGTCGAGGAAGTTCAGGGAGAAGACGCCGCCCTGTTCGATCAGGTCGTGCGTATGCTGGTCCTTGCGGACGGCGACGACGACCTGCTGCGGCTCGAACGAGACCTGCGAGACCCAGCAGGTGGTGAACCCATTGGCCTCGCCGTCCGAGCCAACGACGCCGGTGATGTAGAAGCCGTAGGGGATGGTTTTGAGGATCTCACTTCGCGTCTGCTCTTCCATGCTCTCCTGCCTCTCTGTAGAAACCTTCGTTCTCCCCGACCTTCTCCCGGTCAGATGGCATTCTACATTTAAGCACTTCAGCACTTCAGCTGGCCAGCTTTTTGTTTTCGCTCGTAGTCGGATGCGCGCTTCGCGGTAGGTCGATACCTCTGTCAATCGCTTTGGAGACGATAGTGGATTCTTTTCTGGGCATGACGCCACGGAGAGCACACCATCATGCGCCTTGACTTGAGGGTATCGGCCACATGCGCGGTAGGGTAAAATGCGCTACAGGATGGGACATGTAACGTCGAAGCTGGTAATGATGGGGCTGGTGCTCGTGGCCGGTTTCGTCTTGCGTGTCACGTACGAGCAGATAGTCTACCCGGGCAAACCGGCCGTGGCGCAAGCCGACCTGTACGACTGCGCCAGCTTCGGTTCTCAAGAATCGGCGCAAGCCGAGCTCGACCGCGATCCCAGCGACCCTAGCAACCTGGATTCTGACGGCAATGGACGAGCCTGTGATGACTACGCATACGGCACGAGCGGCAGCGTAGCGGCCAGCAGTGTATCGCCCACCACCCCTGCGCCCAGCAGCCCATCGCCGAGCAAGTCTTCGGCCAGCGCGTCACCAAGCAGTAACGCATCCGCATCACCCAAACCAAAGCCACCGCAAAAGAGCCGCAATCTGTTCGCCTCAGGCGGTCCCACAAACGGACCAGTCCCGGTGATGGCGAATGGCAGGTGTCCGGTAGAGTTTCCGGTAAAACACAAAGGCCTCTGCCACCAGTAATTCAGCAAGTCAGCACGCCGCCTAAGGGCGGCTTGTCAGCTAGTCAGCATTTCAGCTGGTCAGCAGAACATGCCCCGTCCGAAAGAATTACCTCTTGCTGTGGTGTTTTGCTGTGTGGGCGTAGACAAGGCCATTCGAACGGAAGCTGAACGCTGACAAGCAGAGGCCGCAGGCCGATGCGTGCTGACTTGCTGAAATGCTACTCTACAGGCGTCCGGATCTGATGATACCGATGAGCAGCAGGAGCCCCAGGATCGCGGCGAAGACGAAGCCGAGAAGGCCGAACACGCTCACGCCAAGGAGCCTGCTTCCGCCCTTGAGGAAGATTGCCATCATCGAGGACCCTATGATGAGGGCGGCTATGAGGAGGGCGAAGACCAGGCGGTTGGCGAGGATGTCTACCTTGGATATCAGTTCGTCCAGCCCTGCGTGCCTGAAACGAACCTCGACCTCGCCGTCCTTGAGCTCATCAAGGAGCGCGTGGACCTGGCGCGGGTAATCTGCGAGGGCGTCGGGCTGGGCGACCCTGCGCGCCAGACGGGCCGCGACGTAGGCAGGGTTCCTGTAGCGGGAGATGAGGACTTCAGCTGCCTCCGCCGCCGTGACTATACGGGTTTGTCCTTCTCCCCCGAGCCTCTCTGCCTCGACCAGGAAATCGGCCATCTGGGCGACTTCGACGTGCAGCCGCGCTCCTCCACTACGGATGGCCTCGAGCCCCCTGTCCCTGACCTCCTCCAGGGAGTGTTCGCGCCACAGAGGACCACCCAGCACACCAAGGACCTCGCGCAACTCACGCCGGAGGTCCGAGTCGTCGTGAGGAACGAAGCTCCCTGCCAGCGGCAGCGCGCGCACCACACCGTCCACGTCCCCGCGTCGCACCGCGGCCAGGATCTCGGCCACCCCCCTCAGCCTCTCCGGATCGAGGCCGAACGCCTCCGTCGGGTCGGCGAGCCAGAGTCCTCCTGCGGGGGAGTCGAGGACGAAACGTGCCTTTGCCGGGTCGGCGAGGAGCACGCCTTCTGTCAGCGCGAGCCGCACTAGTGTTTCGGAGACCTCCAGGTAGTGCTCTTCTTCCAGGAGCGCAGAGTCCGCGGGCGCCTCCAACGTCACGCAGCGGCCCGTCGAGTAGTCCCTGTAGACGTCAGGAACGATGAGCCGGAAATCCTCCAGCTCTCTCAGGCGACGGGAGATCTGGGCCGAATAGAACATGTCGCGGCGTTGGGTGACGTGCGTGGTGAACTCGGCCACCATCGAGGAGGGATCCAGGGGCAACCGGTCTCCGAGCCTCCGTCGCGTCAGGTCGGCGACCGGCCGCATCGCCAGGAGGTCCCTGCGTACACCCGTGCGGTCGACGACCACGAGCGCAGGACGCCCTCCTGGCAACCCGGCCCTGTGCGACTGGGTAAACGGACCAACCCGGACCGGGACCTCATCGAACTCGACGAACAGTCGCTCCAACGTGTTGCCAAGCTCCCTCTCTACGTAAGCACGCACTTCCGCGAACCTGACCGGCTTCGCCGCGACCCTGGTGCGTCCCAACTCGGCGGCCACGTCGGATGGGATCAGATCGCGGCGGATAGAGAGGAAGCGTCCCAGCTCAGCGAACGTCGGGCCCAACTCTTCGAGGGAGAAGCGCAGCCTCGTGCCAACCCGCCCGGGCTCTTCCCTGCGCCGACCAGGCAGCAAGCGGCTCCTGAATACGAAGCCGAAGCCGTATCGCGCCCCGACACGGGCGATCCTGCCCACCCTGCGGGCCGGACTCTCAGGCAAGTCCCGCGAGACTCTCTCCATAAAGTAAGCTTATCAGCTAGTCAGCACGCTACGGCTGACGCCTCCGCTTGTCAGCACGCTACGCCCTTCGGGCTTCGCTTGTCAGCACGGCGGCTTCGCCGCCTTTCAGCATGTCTGCCGGGGCTTGGGCATGCGAAAGCTGACTAGCTGAAGTGCTGACAAGCCGCCGTCAGGCGGCGTGCTGAAGTGCTGAAATGCTGACTTGCTGATAAGCTGAAATGCCAAGCGACTGAAAGGAGCGATCCATGCGTTACGTACACACGTGCTACAGGGTCTTGGATCTCGACCGGAGCATAGATTTCTACACGAACAAGCTGGGCCTGGAGCTGGCCCGCAAGACGCCGATCGGCGACGATGCGACCAACGCCTTCTTCGCCGTACCCGGCGACCCCGAGCCCAGACTGGAACTCACCCTCAATCACGACCAGGATGAGCCTTACGAACTCGGGACCGGCTACAGTCACGTCGCCTTCGCCGTCGAAGACCTCGACGCCCTGGCGGGCAGGCTCGAAGAAACCGGCGGCGTGGACTTCGAGAGTAAGCCGCACGCCATGGGCAGCGGGACCAGGATCTTCTTCGTCAAAGATCCCGACGGCTACCGGATAGAGTTCATAGAACGCCAGTAACAAGCTCTTCGGACTCCCGACAGCGCCGTACGCACGACGAGTCGCCAGCAATCAGCACACAAGAGCTGACTCGCTGAAATGCTGAGTTGCTGACCAGCGCGGGATATGGAAGGTTTGCCCTTCCATATCCCGCTAAAGCACGCTCGTAGCAGCGCCGACAAATACGTCATGCGCGAGATACGGTCGAACATTGCCCGCGTTTGTAAGGACGAGCGTGGCTACACCCTGCCCGAGATCCTGACGGCCGTATCCATCATGAGCATCATTCTCGCCATCGGGATCATCGTCTTGCTCGCCCTTCTGGAGCGCTGGCGGGTCGAGGCTGCCGCCGACCAGTTCGCCGCCGACCTGCGGCTCGCCCACACAAGGGCCACCGAGCAACTGACGGACTGGCGGGTCGTGTTCATGCACGATGGCACACCCCTCAGCCATTGCTCCTCCGCGGACTACTGTATGGTCAAATTGAGCGTCTCTTACGGTGCCGGCGACCCAACTCCCGCGCTGGCTGAGGAGACCCCGCAAGTGCGCCGCGAGTTGCCCGAATGGACGAAGATCAAAGACGTCACCTTCGATCCTGATTGCTCGCACGGGGACCCGAATGCTGTAGTTCCACCGAGCTACTGTGGGTCCGACGCCGCACAGAACGGGGCCACGCGCACCCTCGAGTTCAACTCCAACGGCACGGTCAGGACCCTGAGACCCGGCCAGAGCGGTACCGTGGTGATCAGCTCGGAAGACGGTAGCCCGACGTGCC
>JACCSM010000118.1 GCA_013698525.1 Rubrobacteraceae bacterium | reverse complement strand
AGCCGCCGAAGACAGAGATGAGCGGCGAGAACGGTAGGGCGAGCAAGAAGAGGAGCCCGACGACCACGCTGGTCATGCCGGTGCGTCCCCCCTCGGCGACCCCTGACCCGCTCTCTATATAGCTGGTCACCGAGCTCGCGCCCATGCCGCCGCCGAGTACCGCTGCCAGCGAGTCGACCAGCAGAATGCGCCTGGCCTGCGGCACCCTGCCCTCCTCATCGAGGAGCTTGCCCTCCTGGGCCACGGCGAACATGGTCCCCATGGTGTCGAAGAAGTCCGTCATAAAGAGGGCGAAGATCACGGGCAACAGCGAGAGCTGCAAGACCTGCCCCACGGCGAGCACCCCGCCCCCGACGGTAGAGGTGTCGAAGCCGAAGTCCACTATCCCACTTGGCGGCGGCACGACCCCGAAGAGCATACCGACGATGCCAGTTACGAAGATCCCGATTATGATGCCGCCCTTCAGGCCGCGCGCCACAAGCGCCAGCGTGACTATGAGCCCGAAAGCCGCGAGCAGGACAGGTCCCTGTGTTAGGTCGCCCAAAGCCAGGTAGGTGTCGGGGTTGGGCACGACGAGTCCGGCGTTCTTGAGGCCGATGAACGCGATGAACAACCCGATCCCGACGGCGATAGCGAACTTGAGCGAGAGGGGGATGGCGTTGAGCACAGCCTCGCGCAAGTTCGTCAGCACGAGGATGGTAACGAGCAGGCCTTCGACCACGATCACGGCCATCGCCTGTTGCCAGCTTAGCCCTTGGCCCAGGATGAGGGTGAAGGCTACTATGGCGTTCAGGCCGAGCCCCGAGGCGAGGGCCAGCGGGAAGTTCGCCACGAGGCCCATCGCTATGCACGCCACCGCGGCCGCCACGCACGTAGCGAAGAACACGCCGGGTATGGAGAGCCCCGTTCCCTCTGTGCCAAGGATGGCCGGGTTGACGAAGATAATGTAAGCCATCGTCATAAAGGTGGTCAGCCCAGCCACCACCTCCGTCCTGAGGTTCGTTCCCCGCTCGGAGAACCTGAAGAAGGTACCCAAAGTCTCGATCTCCCTCTCAGCACGGCGCCTGACGGCGCCTTGTCAGCACGCTGCCTACGGCAGCTTGTCAGCACGCTCAGGCTTTAAGCCTTCGCTTGTCAGCACGCCGCCCTGCGGGCGGCTCTCAGCATACCAGCGAAGGGTGCGGCCCGTCACCGCTCGGCGGTAAGGAGATGAGAGGTACTCTATCTATTATCGGCAAGGCGTGACCGGGTGGGGCCAGAGCGGCAAAAAGCTGAAATGCTGACAAGCGAGGGCCAAAGCCCGAGCGTGCTGAAGTGCTATATACCTAACAGCGATTTGTTCCTCTTCCAGGCCAGCCAGGCTATCGAGAGGAGCCAGAGGACGATTATGGCCGAGTAGGCGGGGAAGATATTGCGCATGTACTCGGGTGTCTCGCCCGTGTTGACGACCGGTATGCTCTCGTCGCGGGGAAGGCCGGCGTTCCGGAGCCCTTGCTGGGTAGTGTCGTGGAAGATGACGGTCCCCACGGTCTCTAGCTTGCCTCTCCATACGCGCTCGCCCGAACTCTGAAGATCTTTGGGGAGGCCCTGCGTGGTCTGGATGAGGAGGTTGCCGCCGGTCTCTTCGAGGCGGAAGTAGAAGTAGGCGGTCTCGTAGCGGGAGACGACCGCTACCTTGGATTCCGGCACCCCGACCCGGTTCAGGTTCTCCCCGACATCCGGCGTGCCGCCCACCTGGACGTAGTCCCCTATCTCCGTGCCTGCCGGCAGCCTGCCCGAGTTCAGTTGATCGACGCTGAGTACGGTCGGCTTGCCCTCTAGACCGTAGGAGAAATTGGCCGCGACTGTCGAGGCTCCGAAAGAGAAAACGATGACCGTGAACAGCCGCATGAGCAGCCACGGGTTGCGCCTGATCCAGGGCCCGAGCCCACGCTCTTCGTAGTGATGGTCCTCTCTTCCGCCGGAAGTTGGTATCTTATCCCTGGTATCCACAAGCTCAGTTTACCCGAGTGCACGGGAAGGATTGGAGTCCGGCTTCACATCCCTGCCGAGATTGTGAAAGAGATTCCCGCGGGGAGTTGGGAACGGTCTAGTATGCAGAGACTCGACAATGTATGCTGTTGGGCGGCTGGAAGCGCCGTGCACAGCAGTCTCGATCCCACTTTGGAGGTCAGCGTTTTGGTGGAAGGGCGGGAGGTACCTGAGCAGGGCTCCTGGTACACCGTGGTGGGGGTAATTGATGACGGGACCGGGCTTAACCAGGCCGTCACGGAGATCAGGGACCTCGGCGTGGACAGGGATGACCTGACGGTAGTCCTCAAGCGCATCGATTCCACCGAACCCGAGCCGTTCCCCGACGGCACGCGCTACATCATCGTCCCTGCCGACAGGCGTGGGCTCGAGGTGCCTTTGGGCTTCGCAATCGCCTTTATAGTTTTGGGCATCTTCTTTGCCCTCACGACG
>JACCSM010000104.1 GCA_013698525.1 Rubrobacteraceae bacterium | reverse complement strand
TCTCTGGAAACTCCGTCCGCACGAGGCCTGGCTCGACTCTGATCACCCTTATGCCCTTTGTGTGTACGTCCATCCTGAGCCCTTCCGCGACCGCCGTCAGGGCGTGCTTGGTAGCGGCGTAGACGGTCCCATCGGCCCTGGGGACACGCCGGCCAGCGAGGCTGGAGACGAAGATTACGTCGCCTGAGCCGCGGTCGAGCATGTGGCGGACGGCGGCGCGGGTCGTGTAGAGCACCCCGAGCACGTTAACCTCGAACATCCTGCGCCAGTCTTCGGGCTCCCCTTGCGCGATGGAGCCGTAGAGCCCGAGCCCGGCGTTGGCGACGAGGATATCCACGGAGCCGAAGCCCCCGACCGCGCGCGAGATGAGATCCTCGCAGGCCGCTGGGTCGGTAACGTCGGTAGGGACGGGGAGCGCCCCTTCGCCGAGCTCCGCGGCGAGGCTGTTCAGGCGGTCCTCGCGCCGCGCGGCGAGTACGACGTTACATTTCTCCCTGACGAGCAGGCGCGCCGTGGCCTCCCCTATCCCGCTCGAGGCTCCCGTAACGACCGCCGTCTTGCCGGTCAGCATCAAGACTCTCCCTTTATTGCTTCGAGCTGTTCGAGGCGGATGATGAAGCCGCTGAGGCGTTGGGCGGCGGGGGTACAGAGGTAGCTTATGAGCTCCGCCGGCTCCTCGGGTGGGCGGAGCATCCCGAAATCTCTGTAACCCCGGAACATGCGGTGGAGTTGTTTCCCGATGAGCTCCTGGCCGAAACCTCGCGAGTCCTCCTGCATCCTGGTGTCCACAACACCAGGATAGACGCCCGTTACGGCGATGCCGTACGGTTCGCCTTCGAGGGCCAGAACGCGGGTGAGTTGATCCAGGGCCGCCTTCGAGGCGCCGTAGGCGGCCATCCCCGCAACCGGGTGCCTGGCGGCGGCGCTGGAGACGTTCACTATGCGGCCCCAATTGGCGGAGGCCATGCCAGGCAGCGCCTCCCTGGCGCAGAGGAAGGCCCCTGTCACGTTGACGTCGAAGGCGCGCCGCCACTCTTCCGGCCGCGTAGCCGCGACGGGGAGCGGGACGCCGGGTGTGCCAGCGTTGTTTATGAGGATGGTGACGTTGCCGAGTTCGGCGCGCACCCTCTCGAAACAGGCTGATACCGAGTCCTCGTCGGCCACGTCCAGGCTCACGGGCAGGGCGGTGCAGCCGCGGGAGGAGATCTCGTGCGCCACTGAGACTATCTCCTCCTCGGTGCGGGCGGCGAGGGCGACGGCCGCGCCCTCGTGGGCGAGGAGACGGGCCGTCGCCGCCCCGATGCCGCGCCCCGCGCCGGTTACGAACGCGACGCGGCCGGCGTGTATCCCGCCTTCGGTCATCCCAGGTTGTCGGCAGAGACGTACGTTCTCGCCGCCACGGATCCCAACCTTCCACCCCCGAACTCGGTCTTCTCTCCTACTAGCTTACCCCACCCACCGACCAGCGGCAGAACCTGACGCCGCGCGGCGCTGAGCAGGCCACATGCGAGGTGAGATAGAATTCGGTCAAAGAGCAGAAGGAGTACACGCTTGTCCGACATACCCCTTTTTCCGCTGAACGTGGTATTGATGCCGGGTGCGCCTTTGCCGCTGCACATCTTCGAGGAACGCTACAAGCAGATGGTGAACGAATGCCTGGAGCAGGAGGACGAGTTCGGGATGGTCTTCGCCGATGAGTCGGGGACCCGGCAGGTGGGTTGCACGGCGAAGATCGTTGAGCTAGTCGAGCGCTACGAGGACGGGCGGATGTTGATCCTGGTCGAAGGTTCGCGGCGCTTCAAGCTGAACAACGTACTTACAGGCAAACCTTACTACGTGGGTGAGATCGAGTACTTCCAGGATGAGGCCGAGGAGGAAGTTGGCACGCTGGCCGAGGAGTGTATAGCCTTGCTCGAGCGGGTCGTCGAGGCCGCGACCGAAGGTTCTGTCGGGATCGAGATAGAGCCGCCCTACAGGAACCTCTCGTTCGCGATCGCAGGCCGGGTAGAGTTCGAGCCCGAGGTCCGACAGCAGATCCTGGAGCTCACCTCGGAGCAGGAACGCCTGCAGAAGGTCAAGGAGCTTCTGGGCGCGGCCGCTGAGAGGCTCGAGCGCGAGCGGCAAACCCGCGAGAAGGCCCAGACCAACGGGCACCTGCGTGGTGACTGGCAACCAGGGACTTAGGTAACAGGTTTCAGGTAGTACCAAGGCCGGGTGAATGCCAACGACACGACGGTGCCTGCCATCGCACACGGGCCTCCTACTACTGGATCCGCTTTCGCGGAAATGACGTATGGGAGGGCCTCTGTGCGCCGAGGAAGGCGTGCGCTGACTCAGTGTCGAGGGGCTACGTCAAATCTTTGAAGAAAGGCGGATCTACCCAACGTCGACGTCCGTGGTGTCGACCTCCAAGACTTCGTCGAGGCCCATGATCTCACGTACGACATCCTCCAGGTCCTCCTTTGTGGCCATAGCGCCGGTCAACGCCACGACTCCGTCTTTGGTGGAACTGACCACCAGGTTCGTGCCGTCGAGCAAGTCGGCGACGTCGTCCGCGAGGTCTTCGTTCTCCTTCAGGAGAGGGTCCACCACCTCCTCGCCGGTATCCGGGTCGATGTAGACGTCGTTGCGCGGGTAGCCCGAGTCTGCGGTGTAAGTCTCGTCCTCCCAGTCCTCTCGAGCCTCCAGATCCTCCTCCGACTGGGCCTCGTCCTGATCCTCAGGCGCGGTGACGAGCTGGCCCTCGTGCTCGTAATCCTCCTCGCCATCGACGTCGCCGGGGGCGTAATCGTCTTTCGGCTCGATCTCGTCGCCCGTATGATCTCCGGGTTTTTCGTCCGAAGGGTCGGCTTCGAAGGTCGCGAAGTCCGCCTCAGGGTCGAGTGAGAGGCCTGTGATCGGGGCCTCCAACCATTCCCCGCTCTCCGTCTCGACGACGACGTGCGTGACCTCCCCACTCTCCTCGTCCGCGACCACCTCGGCGATGCGGCCGATCTCCGTACCATCAGCAGCCTGCGCTTCGAGCCCGATAAGACCTCGTTCTTGCAAGTACACCCTCCAGAGTAGCTTCCGTCCGGTCAGAAGGGTATACCCTATACTTGAAAGCTTACTCCGACAGCCCGGCCAAGACCTCGGCGCAAAACTCTGCCCCCCAACCTACCTTGATCTAACACGAAAGAATAATAAAATATGAGCGTGACGGGCTTAGATCTCGACGTCACGGTTTACCCTGAGTGGGGTACGAGGCGATACGAGGATTTTATACAGGAGGCTTTTGGCTGATGATATGTGAGAATTGTGGGATTCGGCCGGCGAGCGTGCAGGTATTGAGGCAGCAGGGTGACCGGAGGGTGACCGGCTATCTGTGCACGCAGTGCGCGCGGCAGCTCGGCATGATCGGGGACGCGCAGGGCGGGGCCGACCCGTTTGCGATGCTCCAGAACCTCATACAGCAGCAGCAAGGGGGGCAGGGCAGCCTGTTCGACGCTCTCTCTGGGGAGGCGCAGCAGGCGGTGATGCGTGCCCGCGAGGCGTCTGCAGGCACCACGCGGACGGCGGCTATCGGGACGGACCACCTGCTCGGCGGGATCGTGACCGGCGACAACGTGGCGACCGAGGCCCTGCAGCGTGCTGGCGCTGACGTCGGCGGGATGCGCGCGCGCTTCCAGGAGTTCCGCAGCGATCCGGGAGAGGAGATCTACACGTTCACACCGAGCGCCAAGCGCGCTTTGCAGCTCTCCTTCGCCGCGGCCAGGCAGATGGGCGTTGGGCAGGTCGGGAGCGAGCATCTGTTGCTCGGGCTGCTCGGCGAGGGTGATGGGAACGCCTACAGGATATTGCAGCAGCACGGCGCGACCGACGCCGAGGCCTTGAGGCGTGAGATCCTGCGCCTCATGCAGCAGTGGGGCGCGCAGACGGGACAAGGTATGCCTGGTGCCGCCGCCGGCCCTGGCATGGGCGATGGGCAGCAGGGCCCGCCGAGCCAGACGCCGACCCTGGATCAGGTCTCCAGAGACCTCACGCGGCTCGCGAACGAGGGCGAACTCGACCCCGTTATCGGGAGGGCCGAGGAGATCTCACGCGTCGTGCGCATCCTCTCCCGCCGCACGAAGAACAATCCTGTCCTGATCGGGGAGGCCGGTGTCGGCAAGACGGCGGTGGCCGAGGGGCTCGCCCAGCGAATAGTCTCCGACGACGTACCTGAGTCGCTCAAGGGCAAGCGTGTCCTCGCGCTCGACGTCGGCGGGCTCGTCGCCGGCACCCGATTCCGCGGTGACTTCGAGGAGCGTATGCAGCAGATGCTCAAGGAGCTCCAGCAGGAGGAGCGCAACATCATCCTCTTCATAGACGAGCTGCACCAGATCGTGGGCGCAGGAGGGGCAGAGGGCGCGGTCAACGCCTCCAACATGCTCAAGCCCGCGCTGGCTCGTGGCGAGCTTCAGGTCGTCGGGGCCACCACGCTCGACGAGTACCGCAAGAATGTGGAGAAGGACCCGGCGCTGGAGCGGCGCTTCCAGCCCGTGCTCGTTGACGAGCCAACGGTCGAAGAGACGGTCTCCATACTCTTCGGGCTGCGCGACCGCTACGAGGCGCACCACCGCGTGCGGGTCTCCGACGAGGCCGTGGAAAGCGCGGCGACGCTCGCGAATCGCTACATCATGGATCGCTACCTGCCCGACAAGGCCATAGACCTGCTCGACGAGGCCGCAGCCGAGGTCAGGCTGCGTTCGACGGTGCCGCCGGTGGATGTGCGCCGCATCGAGGAGGAGATCTCCGGCCTCGAGCGCGAGAAGGAGGACGCCGTCCGCGCCGAGGACTACGAGAAGGCGGCCGGCTTCAAGCAGCGCATCGAGCAGCTCAGGATCGAGCTGGACGAGCATCAGGAAGGCTGGGCCGGGGGCCGTGAGTCCAACGCCCCCGAGGTGACGAAGGAGGACATCGCCCGCATCCTTGAGGAGTGGACCGGTGTTCCGGCGACCAACATCGTGCAGGAAGAGGCCGAGAGGCTCCTCAAC
>JACCSM010000084.1 GCA_013698525.1 Rubrobacteraceae bacterium | reverse complement strand
GGGGACGGTAGATGCTGCCGAGCGCCCCCGCTGAGCCCTCTACAGCATCGAGCCCGACGAAAAGTACGAACCAGGCGGGGTCGACATCGTGCTGCATTTGCATGCGCCCCACCCACGCCTGGTACGCGTCGTCCTCTTCGAGGTCGAACTCCACACGCTTGCGCATACGGGCGGCTGCGGCGTCGGTGGGGCAGACGAACGTAACGGCTGACCATCCACCAGGGGGTTCGGCAAGATACTCGTGGCCGTTCGGATCCCGGGGGTGTTTGGACCTGCCGCCGGTCCGGCACCTGGTTTCAAGGAGCGCGCAGTACGACCTCGTTTTGTCGACCGCAACGGCGATGTTCCGGCTTCCGGTCTCGAGTTCCAGTACCATCCGCAGTCTGCGGAATCCTACGTCGCCTCCGAAATCCATCTCGCTCTGTATCGAGCCGTCTGGCTGGATGTCGCCTTGCTTGAGCCCCGCGCCGAGCCCGGACGCGTAGATCGGCTTGGAGGAACCGCCGCGCCAGGGGAAGTCGGGAGCATGCTCCGCCCAGTAACCCGTGAGCGTTATGCCCGTGTGTGCTCGACAGGCGCTGGAGAGCAGCGCGGCGAACGCCGTGCCGAGCTCCCGGTGCGAGTAGTGCGCGGGTATCCGGCAGCGCCGGTAGAGCGACCGTGCCTCGTCCTCGTCCTCGACGCCTACCTCTCCCGCGCCGCACGGCACGCCCAATCTGGATGAGAGGTAGTAGACGTGCGGCGGTCCTCCGTTCGTAACTTTGCGCCACGAGGGCCAGGCACAGAGCCTCTCGACGTAGCCGTCGCCCAGAAGGGTCAGGAGCTGACGGTTCACCTTCCTTCTGTCGAGATAGAGTAGCGCGGCGAGTTCCTCCGCCGTGGCGCAGCCGAGCCGGTAGAGTGCGCCCATGATAAGGGGACCGTGCACGCCGATGCTCCTCGTGCGCACCCGGTCGAGTCTTCGCTGTCCCCTGTTGGCCATCAGTCCTTCCTCCATCCCAGGAGTTTTGAGGAGGAAGCATCTACCTTCCCCTTTACTCTCCCGTCGCTACAATAGTGTCGACGGTGACTATAGTGCGTCGGAAAGCGGCTTTATGGGACCCGGGAGGACTTTTTCGCCGAAATCGTGAGAAACATCTTTGGTCGACCGTTGCCGATGGCTAGGCTCTGTGCCGCACCGCTATTCGAAGACCGCTATGCGAAGATATATTTACGGTGTGCGACCGTGCCGATGTCTATGGCTCCGACTTCGGCCACGGAAACGGGTGGCGGGCGTCCCGGTAGATCTCCCTCTCCAAACGAGCCAGGTCGTGCTCCCACTCGGCGATGGCGTGGGCGTAGGTCTTTGTTCCGTCCTTCTGCCGTTTGCGGGTGCGGCAGTGCGAGGCGATCGTGTTGGCGACGGTCCGCAGACCGAGTTCCGGGATGGCGTTCGTGATCAGGACGCGCCACCGCTGGGAGCGCGTGCGACCCGTGATCCGGTAGCCGAGCTGGTAGAGCCTGGTCTCCTGCTGGTAGTCGAGGTCGTTGCTGCCCGGCTTCTTGGTTTCCTCCGCCTCAGTACTCGGCCAGGCAAAGTCCGAGGATGGCGGCGGGCTGACCGGGCGCGAAACGTCTCCGGGAGAAGATCGGTTCGCTCCGATGTTCGGTGCGGGGACGACCGTCTTCTTCTTGGGTTCCGGTTGCGTTATGCCCGCGGAAGCCAGCGCGCCGATGGACCTCGCGGACTGCAGACCCCGATGGTGGTTCACCATCGCCTCCAGCGACCCGACCTCGCCGCCCCACCAGTCATGGCCGAACAGCAACTCATCGAGGAAGCCTTCCTGCGGGATCACCTTCGGCGAGCCCTTCGCTTGTTGCAGCGCGTCCTTGACGTCCCCCTTCTCGAAGCCGTCGCGCCCGAGGATGAGGATGCCCGGTGCGAACCCTTCGGGCGCGTCGCCGTGTTCGTACCATTCCGCCTCCTCCGGCAAGAGGCTTCCCAGTTCCTCCGGGTGGAACGGACCGTGCCCGACGAAGAGGATCCTCCGTCCCACGAAGGCGAAAGCCCGCGGCACGATGAGCCTGCCGATCGCAGCCAGGTAGTTGACCTGCGCGGCAAAGCCCTCCGGGTCCACGCTCATCCCCACCACCTACTCTGGCTCGAACCCTTGAGCCTGGAACTTGAGAACCCGGGCGTTTTCGGAGACCGTGCGCTGGATGTGCTCGGGCGTGCCCTCCGGCATCTCGGCTTCGATCTCGATGGAGACCCTCACCCTGGAGCCTGGGAGCGTCGCCAGGTGGGTGAGCACCTCGTCGGCGATCCTCCCCGCGTCCCGTCCAACCCGGTCCGGGTCGAGGTTGACCGAGGCGTAATATCGTTTGGGTAGCGCCTGGGCGGCGGGCGGCTCGGCCTCCAGCCCGCCACCGTCTGTACCGGTACCGTACGTTATGCCGCCCGGTCCGGGGACTGGTTCGGGATCCGGCGGCATACCCCCGCCTCCGGTCTTCTCTTCCTCCTGCCTGCGGGCGACTTCGGGCTTGACGAGCAGGCTGCTGCCGTCCATGACCACCGATCCACCGCCGCCCAACCTGAGACCGGCGTAGCGCCCCTTCTCCTCGTCGTAGCCCTCCGCGTAGGCGAAGCTGTCGGACTCGACCAAGGTGGAAGTGCCCTCCTGCACAGCGCGAAGCAGCACATCCCGGTCCCTGAGGCGCGGCAGGTAGAGATAAGAGCACAAGTAGGACCACAGCTCCTTTGTGCCGATGTGATCCCTGTCGCGCCACAGCGTCCGGTCGAGTTCCATCCTGAGCCTCGCCGGACCGAACACGGGCAAGAGCAGTTCCTCGTTCACCAGTTTCTTGCTGGCCCGACCCGCGAGCCCCTCGCCTCCCGAAAGGCGCACCTCGCTCCA
>JACCSM010000010.1 GCA_013698525.1 Rubrobacteraceae bacterium | reverse complement strand
TGGCCGAATCGAACATCTTGTAGCGCGCCTTGCCTTCCTTCTTGGCCTCATACATCGCCACGTCCGCGTCGCGCAGCAGGTCGTTGGGCTTTGTCTGATCCGAGGTGCCCAGCGAGATGCCAACGCTGGTAGTCACGAATACCTGATTCTCTTGCAGGGTGAAGGGTGACCTCAGCGCGCTGGCGACCCTTTCGGCGACCTTGATGGCATCCGCGGGGCCGGAGATCTCGGTGAGCAGGATGGTGAACTCGTCGCCGCCCAGGCGCGCCGCGGTGTCTCCCGGGCGCAGGCAGGACTTCAGGCGGCGGGCCACCTCGATAAGCAATTCGTCACCAGCCTCGTGGCCCAAAGAGTCGTTTATGACCTTGAACTGGTCCAGGTCCATGTAGAGCACCGCGCTCGTGCCCGGCTCCCTGGACTTGCGGTCTATGGATTGCTGGAGGCGGTTGATGAACAGCGCGCGGTTTGGCAGGCCCGTCAGGGCGTCGTGCAGGGCCCGATGGCGGGACTCGTCATAGGCGCGGCTCAGGCTGCTTGAGAGCAGGTACGCGATCAGGGCCACCACCACCAGCGCCAGCAACGCCGGGTAATCGTCCTGCGCGACTTCTCTGGCGACGATGTTGCCTGCTACGAGTAGGACCGCGATCACGAACCCTCCCCAGGGCACGATCAGGAAGCTGGCGAGCAGGATGGGGATGCACATGGCGACGAAGGTGGTGTTCATGGTGGTGTCCTCGGAGAGCAGGAACAGCGAACCGGCGGTGATGAAGGCGACCGTGAGCGTGCCGGCGGCGGTCACGTAGCCTGCACGGTTGAGCGCGAAGAGGCTCATGGCGAGCAGGAAGAAGGCAATGTTCGAGACTAGGTAGTTCTGGCCCTCCGCGAAGTTGAAGCCTGCCAGCACCACGATGCCGGCCACCATCACCAGCAGGATGATCGCCAACACCCGTCCCTTGCGCCGCAGGTCAGGGTCGCGGTGCTTGATCTTGAGTATCGTCTGGTCTACTGCCTGATCCTGAATCTTGGTTCTCCTTGAGAATTTACGCTTCCCGCCGACGCATTATATTTTAGATCATCCGCTCATGTATGACGCGGGATTATTGCACGGAGGGCGGAATGACTTCGGATTCCGCGCCGAACCACGCTCCTCGCGGGTTCACGAGAGGTCTCCGAACGTGTCCTGGTAGAGGCCCAGGGCGGCAAGGATGATGCTCCGGATCACGAACGTAGGGGCGAAGAGGACCTTGGCGATCCAGAGCTCCGGATGGTGTCTTCTGAAGGGCTTTTCGTTGTTCAGCAGATAGAACGCGGCCTTCCGCAGAGGCTCGGCGGGGAGCGGCCGGGCTTCACGATGGTAGAGGAGCAGGGCGAGCAGGACGAGGGCCGTCTCCTCGTCGGTGGGCCCGTACTGCCCCCACGAGCCATCGGGCCGCTGCGTCGCGAAAAGCCAGTGCAGAGTCTCGTCCATTCGGTTCGCGGCGTGCGGCATGAGCGCCATCAGGGCCTGGCTGGTCGGATAGTAGACCGAGGCGTGCCACTTGTCGCTCCAGAAGGAGCCGTGAAGCCGCTCGCCGAGGACGTAACCCAAGATCTTGTCCCGCGACCGCTCCCGGTCCCGCTTCGGCAGCGTCTGAAGCGCCTCCAAGATATGCAGGTTGGCGCTTATGGATGGGTCGCGCTCGTGCTCGAAGACCGCGAAGTGCTCGTCCCGCTCGTAGGCGAGCAGGGGACTGCCGTCCACCTCGTAGCCCGCGCGGTGGAGCATCAAGGCGACCATCGCGGTGTCGTCCGAGTCCGGGAAGGCGTTGGATGACCAGCCTACGCCGCCGGGTCCCCATCGCTCCAGCAGGTACTCGTAGTGGAGCTTCGACAGATCCTTGTGACTGCCTAGCAGGCCGCCACGGTCCAGGTAGTAGAGTACCCAGGCTCGCGCGAACACGTCGTAGGGGGCCATCGTCGGCAGGCCCGCGTCGTAGAGTGGCATCAGCCCCTCCAGGTACGCGGCGCTCTTCGGGTGACGCTCCCGCCAGTCCGGCTTCTGTCCCAGAAGCCAGGCCGTGGATGAGGGTGAGCCGGCCACGGACCCGTCCGCGGAGAGCAGGTCCGTGACGTCGTCCAGGTCGGCCCTGCCGGCGAAGGCTTCGAGCGAGAACAGGGCGGTCGTGCGGCGCTCGAAGAGCCGCTTCTCGGGCAGCAGGCTCAACTTCTTCCGCCGCTCTTCGTCGTAGTGACGGAGCTGGGCATATGGCAGGTCGAGGCCCAACTCCTCGCCTTCGCGCAGCAGGGTAGGCAGGATCATCTCGAACCCCACCGTGCGGTGCGCCTCGCGTTCTATCGTGGCGGCATTCAACCAGATGTAGCGTTGTCCGGCAGCCCGCTGTTCCTGATCCTGCTCCCTGTTCCCGACACGCGCCAGGAGCAGCACTACCGATAGGGTGGTCAGCATGCGATCGTAAGCGTAGGGCGCGCTCCCGCCCCAGCTTCCGTCAGGGTGCTGGCGGCTCACAACACCCAGGAGCAAGCTCGGATATGCCAGGGAACCGTCTTTGTTCCTGAGCCGCGCTGCCCAGGAGGTGTCGTAATCCGTCGCCTGCGTGAGGTAGGAGAGATCCGACCGCAGCAGCTCCGCGGTCGCGAAATCCAGGTAGGATGAGAGGCGCATGCGAGCGCCTCAGTCCCTGCTCACCGTAC
>JACCSM010000633.1 GCA_013698525.1 Rubrobacteraceae bacterium | reverse complement strand
CCGTAAGGAGCACGATCACGAACATCCCGCCTACGCCGCTACTTATGTCCACGCCCATCAGCAGCCCGACGATGAGGAAGACGACGCCCTGCAGTAAGCCGAGCGCTACGACGCCGGCGAGCATCCCCCCAAGCAATGCTACGGGGCGCATCGGGGTGAGCGAGAGCCTGTCGAAGAAGCCGCTCTCGATGTCGCGGGCCAGGTCGGCACCGGCCGTGATCGCGCCGAAGAGAGAGGCCTGTATGAGAGGGAAGGCGAACGCGAAGTCGAGGTAAGAGTCGGTGGGAAAACCAGGGATGCGAGAGGCGGCTTCGAGGCCGTTCGCGTTGATGGAGAAGAACAGCATCGGGAAGAGCAGCGCCGAAACGATGACCGCTGGCTGCCTCATGGTACGGACGGTGGAGCGGCGTGCGATCGCCATGACTTCGGTGAGGAAAGCAGAGCCCCTCACGCCTGCGCCTCTTCCATCTCGCCGTCTTCGCCCTTCCCCGCTCCTTCCAGCGAGCGGCCCGTCTTGGCGAGGAAGACGTCGTCGAGGCTGGGTTCGTCGAGCCGGAGGTTGGCGACACGGACCTCCTCCCTATCGAGGGCACGCACCACGTCGGCCAGACCAGCGGCCCCGTCCGAGAGCCTGACGGCCACTGCGCCGGGTTGGGCTGGGATCTCCTCCCCGAAACCCATAAGGACGCGGGCGACAGCGTCGCGCTCCGTGCGCTCGGAGGGTGTCGCCTCGACGCTGGGGCGTCCGATCTCGGCCTTCAGCGCCTCCGGCGTGTCCTCGGCGACGATCCTGCCCCGGTCGATGATCCCAACCCGGTCCGCCAGCACGTCGGCCTCCTCGAGGTACTGCGTCGTCAGAAACACGGTGACGCCGTCTTCGCGCGCGAGCCTGCTGACCTCAGCCCAGAGAGCGCTGCGGCTCTGCGGGTCGAGGCCCGTCGTCGGCTCGTCGAGGAAGAGTATCTGCGGACCGTGCACCAGCGCGAGAGCGAGGTCCAGACGACGCTTCATCCCGCCCGAGTAGCCGCGTACCTTCCTGTCAGCAGCCTCTTCGAGCCCGACCCGCTCGAGGAGTTCCTGCCCGCGCCGCTTGCGCTCCTTGCGCGAAAGCCCGTGCAGAGCGGCCTGCAGGTGCAGGTGCTCGCGGCCCGTCAGGTAAGGGTCGAGCGCCGCCTCCTGCAGCGCAGCCCCGATGGAGGCCCGCACCTGCGGACCCTCGCGTACGATGTCGTAGCCGGCCACAGTAGCCGTGCCGCTCGTTGGCGGAAGGAGCGTCGTAAGCATCAGAACCGTCGTCGACTTCCCCGCCCCGTTAGGGCCGAGGAAACCGTAGACCTCGCCGGGCTCTACCTGCAAGTCTATGCCGTCAACGGCCCGCGGTCCCTTCTTGAACTCCCTGACTAGGTTCTCGACCTCGATCCCTAGTTTCCTGCCCACTAGACGGCCACCTTCAGGCCTGTCAAGTCCTCGCTGATCTCCCAGAGCCTCCGGCGGGCAGCGGGGTCGTGGGCCACCTTCTTGGCTTCGATCTCCTTGCGGTCGGAGAAGTACTTCCCGCTGACCCCGTCGACCTCGGACGAGGAAGAGAGCCAGATCAGGGTGTCAGCCCCCTGCTCGGGCGAGCGCATGAACGGTTTGAAGGTCCTGAAAAAGAGCGCCATTGCGCCCCTATTGTTCTGGCCGAAGTTCGTGCCTACCGAGCCAGGATGAAGGCAATTCGCACTAACGCCGGTACCGTCAAGGCGTTCCGCAAGTTCGTAGGTGAACATGATATTGGCAAGCTTGGTCATCCCGTAGACGGGGAAGCCCCTGTACTTGCGTCTGGACTGCATATCTTCGAAGTCCATATTCCCCCAACGCTGCGCCTCGGAGGAGACCGTGATCACTCGGCTCGGCGCGCTCTGCTCGAGCGTCTCGAGCAGGAGGTTCGTGAGCAGGAACGGCGCCAGATGGTTTATCGCAAGAGTCGTTTCGATGCCGTCTGGCGTCTCGGTCCGCTTGCTCTGAACCAGCCCGGCGTTGTTGGCGAGCACATCAAGCCTGTCGTGGCGCCCCAGGAACTCTTCAGCCAACCTCCTGACCTCGCTCTGCACGGACAGATCAGCCAGCATAAGCTCCACAGACCCGCTATGACTCTGGGCTTTGATCTCCTCGACCGCGGCCCCACCGCGCTCCGGATTGCGCCCGACAACGACGACGTTCGCGCCCATCGCCGCCAGTGCCACCGCCGTCGCCTTCCCGATACCGGAGGTGCCGCCCGT
>JACCSM010000630.1 GCA_013698525.1 Rubrobacteraceae bacterium | reverse complement strand
CTGTTCGGTCACGCTCGGGCTGGCGCTCCTTCCCGACGAGCAGTACGTAGAGGCGATGCAGGCGATCAACGCCACGGTGCGCAACGGAGTGTTCGCCTTCAGCTTCTTCGGCGCCGCCTTGTCTCTCCTGCTGGCGCTCGCGGTCCACGCCCCACGGCCGAGGTCGCGCCGATTCGTACTCATAGCGCTGGCCGCAGTGCTTTACATCGGGGGCGGCTTCATCGTGACGTTCCTGGTGAACGTACCGATGAACGAGGATCTCGCCCGCGTTGGCGACGCGGCTCCCGCGGTTCTTGCCCAGGTTCGGGCGGAGTACGAAGGCTCATGGAACTTCTGGAACGGGGTGCGCACACTCTTCTCGTCGCTGGCGTTCGTCACCCTTATCGTCGCTTGCCTCTCGAAGTCAGACTAGCGGCTCGTGCGCCCGAGTAGGCGGCAATGCGTTAGGGGAGCAAAGGTTCTCCAAAAGCACCTCTGGAGGGGTGTAGAGGGGAAGGGTCGACTACACTTGGACCGTGCGAGGCACATTGGACACCGAGATCGAGGCGCTGCTGGGTCGCCTGACCGACGAGATTCGGCGGAACTCCAACGATTCGCTCGTCGGCTTGTACGTGTACGGCTCCCTCGTTACCGGGGACTTCGACAAAGACAGGAGCGATATCGACCTGCTCGCGGTCGTCGACTCCGACGTCGAGGACGACACCTTCGGGTGGCTGGATAGGATGCACGCGCGCCTTGTCGAAGACCACCCCGCGTGGGAAGATCGCATCGAGGTGGCGTACGTGCCTGCCCCGGCGCTGTGGAATTTCCGGACACAGACGAATCAGATCGCGGTGGTGAGCCCCGGCGAACCGTTCCACCTCAAGGCGGCCGGAAAAGATTGGCTCATGAACTGGTACACGGTCCGCGAGGTCGGCGTCACCCTCTACGGCCCGACGCCCCGGGCCCTGATCCCGGAGATCTCACAGTCCGAGTTCGTCGAGGCGGTGCGAGAACAGGCCGAGGTATGGAGAGAGTGGGTATACGAGATGCGCACGCCTGGCGCGCAGTCCTACGCCGTCCTCACCATGTGCAGGGCGCTGTACACGCATACGCATGGCAGACAAGCGTCGAAGAAGCAGGCGGCGCTATGGGCACAGGCCTATTTGCCGCAGTGGGCCCCACTGATCCAGCAGAGCTCTCATTGGCTGAGCGAGGGGCGAGACGAGGAAACGGGCTATGGAGAAGGCTTCTACGAAACGGTGCGTTTCGTGCACGACGTCGCCGGCCGGATCACAGGGAAGGGGGAAGGCGCGCTAGAATAACCCCTTCATCCAACATTTTGCGGGAGGTAAGCACTTGAGTTTCATGTCCGGTTCGCGTCCGGGGCGGTGGGTAGTCTGGATGTTCTATCGCACTTTCAATAAACCGTTGCCCGTCCCGCATGCGGCTGAGTGGATGATGATCCCCGAGCACTCAGTGGACCAGGTTCTCGAGACAGGAGCCCTCCGCAGCCTCTACCCGCAGGATGTCCTCAAAGCCGCGCGCCGCATGGACCGCCAGCGCCGCGAGCATGACGAACGCTACGCAAGAGACTCGTAGATCCGCCACTGAACACGCCGTCCAGATCATCTCTATGCTTCCTACGCAACCTGGCGACTCATACCGAGTCCGCTTGAAGAGGATCGCGTTCGGACTGCGTGTACACAGTGGCCCTCCCTTACACGTCATTCCCGCGAAAGCGGGAATCCACTACCACGAGGAGCAAGAGGAGTAGGAGTCGCGTGGGCGATGGCTGGCTCCACCGTGGCGTTGGCATTCACTCGGACTTGGTATCACCTGGTGAGACGGCTCCCGGGGGCCGCTAGTCCGCTGGGTCACTCTTCGGGCCGGCGTCGGGGCACAGCCACAAAGAGACGTGCTCAGGCTGCATCGTCTCCCGCACCGTCGAGAGCAGGTCCGCATTCAACTGCTCCAAGTCCGTCTCGTCGCGCAGCTTCGCAGAGAACGCTTCGAGCGTCTTGGCGGCATCATACTGGCGGCGGTAGAAGAGATGGTCGATGAAGTTCTGGACCCGCCGCCTCATGGGGTTGAACAGAGCCGCTATCAGTAGAGTAGATGCCACGATCGCCAGTTGCGAACCACTTCCCGTGAGCGCGCGGAAGGCGTACTGCAAGCCGACCACGCCGCCGACGTAGAGTGCGACCAGCATCGCGGTGAGAGGAGCGTAGACGAGGGTGCGGTTGATGATGCGGTCTATGTCGTAGAGGCGATACTTGAGGATCGCAACGCCGGCGGAGACGGGGATGCTTAGAAAGCCGAGCGTCCAGAGAAGTCGGCCGAGTACCTCGAAGGCCGCCGGGGCGAGCGAGCTGAGGAGCAGGGGTGTCGAGATCCCCACCGTGGTTGCGTAGGTGAACCACTTGAGTTGCAACCGCTCCTCGCCGCGAGAGAAATAGAAGCGCAGGATCATGGAGAGGATCACCGCGACTACGCAGACGGCTCCGACGAGCTCTCCGACTGCCAGCATCGGTTCGGGCAGCGTCGCTCCCTCGATACCGAGAGGGTTGCTGGCGGAGGGGAACTCGGTAAGGGGACCGGGGCTCACAGCGCTGATGACCAGGGAGACTGCGATGAACGTCCCCATGGGCCAGGCCAGCAGTCGCCAGCGGCGCGAGAGCAGCTTCCCGTCGGGGAACAGCAATACGAGGAACAAGATGCAGCCCCCGACCCAGTTCTGTACCAGGAGGGCGAACCACGCTGCGAGAGCACCTCCGGGCAGCGTCGGACCGTCCGGGGCGAGCGCCACGGTCGCGTACTGCCCGGAGAACATCTGCACCCCGCCCAGGACGCCGACGGCGAGGAAGATCCAACCCATCACGTTGCCGGGACGCCGGTAGACGATCGAGGCGCCCAGGGTGGCGAAGGTCGGGGCGATGATCGTCGAAGTGACCTCGTAGAGGGGGACCTCAGGACGGTTCGCCAGCCCGAGGACGAGCGCGCCCACAACGATCGAGACCGTCGCGACCCACAACACCCAGGCGAGATCATGAGCTCTCACCCTGCCTCCTCCGATTTCCGAAGCCACAACGAAACGTGTTCCGGTTGCATCGCCTCCCGCACCACCCTCTCAAGGTCGCTGCTCAACTCGTCGAGGTCGGTCTCGTCGCGCAACCTCGCGGAGAACCCTTCGAGCGTCTTCGCCGCGTCGTACTTCCTCCTGTAAAAGCGTCTGTCTATGAAGGACTGGATGCGGCGGCGCAGTGGATTGAACAGCGCGGCGATAGCCAGAGTAGAGGCCACGATAGCAAGCTGCGACCCCTGGCCCGTGAGCGCTCGGAGCAGACCCTGGAGTGAGGCCACACCGCCAAAGTAGACCAGCGCTAGAGACACCGTGAGGGAACCGTATACGAGGGTGCGGTTGATGATCCGGTCTATGTCGTAGAGCCTGTAGCGCAGGATGGCGATGCCGACGGCCACGTAGAGCCCAGTGATGGTTGCGGCGTCGAGCAGGTTAAGAAAAGCTTCAGGTAGCAGCAAGTCGAGAAATAGCAGGTGCCCGACAGCGACAACGCCAATCAGGACGGCGGCCAACGCGAACCACTTTAGCTGTTGGCGCTCTGCTCCGCTCGCCCAGCGGTAGCGGACCACGATCGAGAGCGCAGAGAGGAGAATGGCGGTGAAGATCACAGACACCACGGCAAAGGCCGTGATGCTGATCGCCCCTCCGACCTGCTCTGGGTTATCGAAAAAGAGAACTAAGGACAGGAGCACCGCACCCGCCGTTGTCGAGATCCAGGCCAGCGGACGCCACCGACGCGACGGCAGCCGCCCCGTGGGGAACAGCAGCATGAGCAAGGGCGCGAGGGTAAGCGCCACCTGTCCTCCCAACTCCAGCACGTGGGAGATGCTCCTGGGGGCCGCCAGCGACCCCGGCTCCACTACAAGTGTGTAAGCTTCGTAGGACATTGCCAGCGACTGCAGGGCGAGGCCCAACCCGAAGCCGAGCCACAGCCATCCGTAGGCGTTGCGGGGACGGCGTGAGGCGATCAGGCCGCCGAGAATAGGTGCGCCGATGATCCCCAGCAAGGAGACGGTTTGATCCCGCCACGGCGTCCACTCTCCTGGCAGCGGCGTCGACCAACCGAGGGCGATCAGCAGCATGGACAAAGCCAGGACCAACAGCGTCACAGCGCATACCGACCACGCCAGCCAGGAGACGGCGCGGTAGCTCATCGTTTCAACTCGCGTTCCGCCGGCTTCAACCACAACGACACATGTTTCGGTTGCATCGTCGCCCGGACGACCAAGAGCAGATCCGCGTTCACCTGCTCCAGGTCCGTCTCGTCGCGCAGCTTTAGGGAGAAGGCTTCGAGGGTTTTGGCCGCATCGTACTTCCTGCGGTAGAAGCGGCGGTCTATAAAGTCCTGGATGCGGCGTCTCAGCGGGGTGAACAGGGCGGCGATCAAGAGGGTCGAGGCAACAACCGCGAGGGTGGACTTCTGGCCGGTGAGAACAACGAACACTCTCTGCAATACGACGATGCCGCCGAAGTAGAGTGCGACCAACGTGATCGTCAGCGCGCCGTATACGAGGGTACGGTTGATGATCCGGTCTATGTCGTAGAGCCTGTAGCGCAGGATGGCGATCCCAATAGAAATGGGGATTGCCGGTGTTGTGGCGATGAGAAGCGCATACCCGGCCCACTCGAACCAGAGGGGTGTGTTTATCGTATCGGGGATCGAGTAGGCAATGGTGGTGCCGCCAACTGTTGCCACGACAGCGTAAGCGAACCACTTGATCTGCTGGCGCTCCACTCCTCCTGCACGACGCAAACGCACGAACAGCGAGTAGGCCACTGCGACGTACAGTAGAGAAGACACCAGCAAAACCGCGTCGTAGACGTCTAAGAAGCCCTCTATCCCGAGCGGATTTTGGACCGGACCAAGACCAGCATTCGCTCCAAAAGCGAACGCAGAGGAGATTACCCCCGCCACAACGAAAGCCACGGTCAGGCACGCCAACCATATCCAGCGACTGCTCGGCAATCGTCCGGTGGGGAACAACAGGAAGGAGAATACCTGTAGCCCGATAATGGGAGGTAGTATCCAGGAGGAGATCCAAGCCAGCGCTCCACCTGCAGGGAGCAAATCAGGCTGGGCCAATTGGGCGTGGATGGCGTACTGGGAACTGAAGTGGCCAATGCTAAAAGTGAGACCGAGTAGGCAGAAGAGCCAGCCTACGGGGTTCTCCGCCCGGCGGGAGGCCACGATAGCGCCCACAGTCGAGAAGAGCACAGCGCTAAGCGTATTTTCCAGCCAGTAGTCATAGACATGGACATCCGGGTGAGAGAGGTTGAGGACCAGGAGAAGGAGGCTCAGCGCCGCCAACCCTACTGAGAGCGCCCACAACGACCAGGCCAGCCAGAAGGAGGCACGTGCACTCATCGCTTCACCTGGCGACCCGCCGTCTGGAACCACAGCGGGATGCGCTCTAGCCACATCGTCTCCCAGACCGCGCAGACAAAGTCTTCTTTCGAACCAACCCTCGGCTCGCCATCCCGACGGCCATTGACGAGAACACGACCCACGCTAAAATAGCCATCGAGATAGCTATGAGAAGGGTGCGTGATGTCCAGGCGGTATTCCATTGCGGAGGCCAGGCACGATCTGGCGGCGATCGTGCACGAGTTGGAGGGCCGCGATCTCATCGAGCTGACCCGCCGGGGGGAGTCGGTGGCGGTCATGCTCTCGCTCCGGGAGTACCGTCGCCTCACGGCGGGCAGGGAGAAGTTCTGGGATGCGTACCGGGCGTTCCGTGAGACGGTCGATTTGTCACGTCTCGGCATCGAGCCGGAGGTCTTCGAGGGGGTGAGAGACCCTTTGCCTGGGCGCGAGGCGCGCTTGTGAGCCGGTACTTGCTGGACACCAACATCATCTCCGAGCCACTGCGCCCGACGCCGAACCCGAAGATCCTCGAGCGGCTCAGAAAGCATCAAGACCAGCTGGCTACCGCTTCTGTGGTCTGGCACGAGTTGCTGTTCGGCTGCTACCGGTTTCCCGATTCCGAGAGGCGGGCGGCGATCGAGGAATATCTCCAGCGAGTCGTCGCCGCCTCTATCGAGATCCTGCCTTACGACGGACATGCTGCTCGGTGGCACGCTGTCGAACGCGCGCGCCTTGCTTTGGCCGGGAGGACTCCACCGCTCGCAGACGGGCAGATCGCCGCCGTAGCCAGGACGAACGACCTCGTTCTTGTCACCCTCAACCTGATGGACTACGATGGGTTTCGGGACCTTCGAGTCGAGGACTGGCGAGAGTAGTACGCTCATTCCACAGTCTCTCCAACGACCTTCGATAGGTGGCGACCGGAATCATCCGCCGGCTTCAGCCACAACGACACATGTTCAGGCTGCATCGTCGCCCGGACGACCGAGAGCAGATCCGCGTTCACCTGCTCCAGGTCCGTCTCGTCGCGCAGCTTCGCAGAGAAGGATTCGAGCGTCTTCGCCGCATCGTACTTCCTGCGATAGAAGCGGCGGTCTATAAACGACTGGATACGGCGTCTCAAGGGGTTGAAGAGCGCCGCTATCGCCAAGGTCGAGGCGACGACGGCGAGCGTGGACCCCTGCCCGGTCGCGGCGCGGAAGGCATATTGCAAAGAGATCACAGCCCCGAGGTAGATCCCCACGAGCATCACCGAGAGCGAGCCGTAGACGAGGGTGCGATTGATGATCCGGTCTATGTCGTAGAGCCTGTAGCGCAGAATGGCGACGCCTGCGGCGGCGGGGATGGTGCTGACCCCCGCCAGGAAGACCACCGTCCAGGTCCAACCGAACCCGGATGACGGTGGGAGGGCCCACAAGACCGGCCCGGTGGCGAAAGCGGCGCAAGCGACTGCGCCGGCGAAGGCGAACCACTTGAGCTGCTGGCGTTCGTCTCCGCGCGACCGGCGCAGGCGAAGCACCAGGGAGACCGCACCCATCGCGGCAGCCACGAGCGCCAGCAAGATGCCGGCGGTTCCGAGCACCTCGAGTAGCGCGCCGGCGCCTTCTATGCCGAAGGGGTTGTTGGCGTCCAGGAGCGAGGTGTCGAGCGGCCCTGGTTTGAAGGCGAAAGCGAAGGTTAGCGCGATGGCGGTGAGGTCAAGCCATACGATGGCTCGCCAGCGACGCGAGAGCGGCCGTCCGTCGGGGAAGAGCAGGAGAACGAGGGCGAACATCGCGAAGACGATGGGGCCAGCGAGCAACGACGAGAGCCAGTTCGCCGTCGCTCCTCCGGGGAGATGGACGGGCCTGGTCAGCAGGGCGTTGATAGCGTACCCGTGGCTCGCGATCGCGAGCGAGTTGCAAACACCCAGGGCGCAGAAGATCCAGCCGATCGCGTTCTTCGGTTGCCGGGAGGCGACCAGGGCGCCGACCGTCGCGAACGACAGGAACACCAGCAAGAACCAGATGTCGAAAACCAGCGGCTCTTGGGAAACCGCTGTCGGGGTGCCAACGTTCAACAACCTGAACACCGCGCTCCCGACGACGGACGCCAGCGAGAGCGTCCAAAGCGACCAGGCCAGCCAGGAGACGGCGCGACGGCTCATCGCTTCACCTTGCGATCCTCCGGCTTCAACCACAACGACACATGTTCCGGCTGCACCGTCTCCCTGACGACGGATAGAAGATCCACGTTCAACTGCCCCAGGTCCGTCTCGTCGCGCAATCTAGCCGAGAAGTCTTCGAGCGTCCTCCTGGCGTCGTACTTCTTGCGGTAGAAACGGCGGTCTATGAGCGTCTGGATGCGCCGCCGCAGGGGATTGAATAGCGCGGCGATGGCTAGAGTAGAGGCGACTATGGCGAGCTGGTTGCTTTCACCGAACAGCGGAGACAGTAGCCGCTGCAGGCCAACGACGCCGCTTACGTAGATAAGAACAAGCGTAGCGGTGAGCGTGGCGTAGACCAGGGCGCGGTTTATGACCACGTCTATGTCGAAGAGGCCCGAACGTAGCACCGCGACCCCGATGGAGAGCGGGATCAGGAGCATGCTCAGGGGTACAAGAGTGCTGACCAGGGATAGGACGAAAGGCGAACTATCGCCGAGGGCCTTTGGAAGGAAGAAGAGCGGGGTCAGGAGGCCGAACAGGGCGAAGATCGCGACCGCCGACCCGGCGACTACCCACTTCGTCTGCCGCCGCTGGCGCGGGTTGGAGACACGACGGTAACGATAGATCTGCGAGCCGACCTGACCCAGGACGAGGCACATGAACACGAATCCCTCCACGTTACCAGGGTAGAGGTCAGAGTAGACATTCGGGAAGAAGTATCCAGGGATCTGGAAGGCGAGGAAAGCCACGGCGAGCCAGCGCGTCCAACGCGGCGCGAACCTCCCGCCGGGGAAGAGCAGGAAGAACATCACCGCGCCGAGCTCGCCTAAAATCTGCATGCCTGTACCCGGTATCCTCCACGCGGGGTTGGCGGAGATGAGGGCATGCACGCCATCGCTCGCGAACGTCGCCGTCCCGAAAGAGACCAGGAAGAATGCGATCAGAAGCGCCATCGGATCTCTGGAGCGGCGGAGGAAGATCAGCGCGCCAACGGCGAACCAAACCAACCTGGAGAACGCGTCCACGACGACCATCAAGATGGCGTAGGAGCGCGGTGGGATCCCGACCTCCCGGAAAGCCTGCGCGTACTCCGGGGTGAGCTGCCCCCGTTCCAGACAAACTCCGGGAGCCCCCTGGCAATGGGTCGTGAACTGCGCGAAGAGAGCTGGAAGGCTGATGAAGACGATCGCCAGTGCCACCAGAGCGACCACGACCCACGCAACCCGCGCGGCGCGTAGCGGGAGCCCGTGCAGGTCAGGCCGGAGATCATCCTGGCTGCCGGACATGCTCATGACGCTCCGTTCACACCTTTCTCTCCGTCTCTCGCAACCACAGCGTGACGTGCGTCGGTTGCATCGTCTCCCGGGTCACGGCCACCAGCTGGTCGCTCAGGGATTCGAGGTCCGTCTCGTCGCGCAGTCGGGCGCCGAACTCTTCGAGCGTCTGTGCGGCATCGTACTTCCTGCGGTAGAAACGGTGGTCTATAAACGCCTGAATGCGGCGGCGTAGCGAGTTGAACAGCGCTGCGATGACGAGCGTAGAAGCGACGATCGCCAGTTGCGACCCTTCTCCGGTCAGCATGCGGAAAACGTACTGCAGCGAGACCACGGTGCCGATGTAGACCGCAACCAGCGAGACGGTCAGAGACCCGTAGACAAGGGTACGGTTGACGATCACGTCTATGTCGTAGAGGCGGTAGCGGAGGATGGCGATTCCCGCCGCGACAGGCAGCCCGGC
>JACCSM010000613.1 GCA_013698525.1 Rubrobacteraceae bacterium | reverse complement strand
GACGTGCCAGGGGATCCTCCAGCAGGATAGGGCAGGAGACCTGCCAGGCACTATGTGGCGGTTCTACTCAGGCTTGTGCCTGACCCACCACAGCCTGAAAAGGTAGCCGAGTAGCGCAAGCGCCACGAGGGCGACAACGCCGTAGCCGAGGGACCTCACGATGGCGAGCAGCTCCTCCCAATACTGGCCGAAGATGTAGCCGACTAGCGAGTAGGACACGGCCCACACGACGCCTGCTGCCAGGTTATAGGGGAGAAACCTGTGGTATTTCATCCTGGTTACCCCGGCGAAGAGTGGGGTCATACTGCGCAGGCCCGGTCCGAAGCGTCCGACAAAGACGGTCTTCCCACCGTGCGCGTCGAAGTAGCGTTCCACCCTGTCGAGGCTCTTCTCGCTGACCAGGAAATGGAGGAAGGGCATCTTGAGGATGCGGTAGATCATTGGCCTGCCGCCGATGCGTCCGATCCAATACACGGAGTTGTCGGAGATGAAGGCCCCAGCGAAGCCGCTTAGCATCACCAGCGGGAGCGCGAGCTGTCCGCCGTTAGCGAACAACCCGCCTGCCAGTAGAACGAGGTCTCCCGAAGCAGGGAGACCGAAGTTGTCCAATGCCGCACCGAAGAGAATGACCAGGTAGCCGTGGGCTACGAGCAGGTTCGTCACGAAACCCAGTACACCACTGGGAGAGTTCGGGATGGATCCGATGAAGTCCAGAAGGCTTTTCATGCGCCGCACGGGTTATACCATGCGGGATGGGGCAGGGTCACCCTTCCCCATCCCGCGTGCTCAGCATTTCAGCTGGCCAGCATTTCAGCTGGTCAGCATTATTGGGGAGCGGCTCGCTGCGGTGGATAAGGCCCCGTTTCATACGGAGCCCGGCTGCGCGTGGGAGCCGCGCTGGCTAAGACACTTGCTGAAGTGCTGAGAGCCGCCGCAGGCGGCGTGCTGAAATGCTGATATGTTGACATGTGCTGGCGGCCCGGCTATGCTGCCTTCAGAAAAACAGGGGTGAAAGGGCCCAGGAAGCCGGTGCGAGTCCGGCACGGTCCCGCCACTGTAACCGGGGAGCGAACCCGAAGACGCCACCGCCGCCGAGAGCCGCTGGAAGGCCGGGTTAGCAGAGAGCCGGGAGTCAGGAGACTGGCCTTTCACCCGTGATCCCGAGCCGGGGCGAGGACCCCGAGAAGGAGGCAATTATGGAAAAGACCCTCGGACGGAGAGACTCTTCGACCCTGCCGCTGTGGAGCTTGCTCGCCATTGCTCTGTTGCTCCTTGCGCTGTTCGTGCTCCTCTCGGCAAGCGGGGCCCTGCTCGCACCACTCTTGGGGCAGGCCGCAGGCCCCTTCGACTACCTGCACGAGTTCGCCCACGACGGGCGGCACCTGCTCGGCGTTCCCTGCCACTAGAGTCGCCCGTGGTCTCGGCATACCTGCGCCGCGGCATGGCCGCCGGGCTGCTCGCTGGCCTCCTTGCCGGACTCTTCGCCTTCCTCGTCGGGGAGCCTATCCTCGACCGGGCCATAGCGCTAGAGGAGGAGTCGGCAGGCGCCCACCACGAGGAGGTTTTCTCCCGCTCGACCCAGAAGGTCGGCTTGTTTTTCGCCACGGGGCTCTTCGGGGTGACGGTGGGCGGGGTGTTCGGCATCGTCTACGCCTTCTTCCGCGAACGTCTGGCCGCGGGCAGCGATTTACGGCGCAGCATCTCACTGGCCGGCGCCATCTTCGCGGTTGCGTTCTTGATCCCCTCTCTCAAGTATCCGGCCAATCCGCCATCCGTCGGCGACCCTTCCACCATAAGGGAGCGCACGGCAGCCTACTTCACGCTCGTCGCCCTCTCGCTCCTGGCCACACTCATCGCCTGGATCGCCGTCAGGTCGCTCGAGACCCGCGGTATCGGCGCCTCGCGACGCCGTCTGACGGTCGGTGCGGGCCTGGTCGTCGTCATTGGCGTGCTGTTCTTACTCTTGCCTGCCGCGCCATCCGCTGATGGGTTCCCGTCAGGGACGCTGTGGGCTTTCAGGCTCTCATCATTCGGTACCAAGTTGGCCTTCTGGGCCGGTCTAGGACTACTCTTCGGGGTGCTGTGCGAGCGTGCCAGGAGGAAGGACGTGACGGCATGAACGGAGCTCTCCTGGTGGCAGGTACCCACTCCGATGCGGGGAAGAGCGTCGTCGTGGCCGGCATCTGCCGCTGCCTCGCACGCGAGGGTGTGAGCGTCGCGCCGTTCAAGGCCCAGAACATGGCTCTCAACTCCTTCGTTACACGGGAGGGGGCGGAGATCGGGCGCGCCCAGGCGGCCCAGGCCAGCGCCGCGATGGTCGAGCCCGAGGTGGCCATGAACCCGATCCTGCTCAAGCCCTCGGCCGAGCGGACCACGCAGGTCGTCGTGCGCGGCAAGCCCCGCGCGATGGCGAGCGCCATGAGCTACGGCGGGATGAAGAAGACGCTGATGCCTGTCGTGCTGGAGTCGCTCGAAGAGTTGCGGCGGCGATTCGACGTTGTCGTCTGCGAAGGGGCTGGGAGTCCGGCGGAGATCAACCTGCGCGAGAACGACCTCGCCAACATGGGCCTGGCGCGCGCCGCGGACCTACCGGTCATCCTCGTCGGGGATATCGACCGCGGCGGCCTCTTCGCAAGCCTCTATGGGACGCTCGCACTGCTATCTCCGGAGGACCAGTCGCTCCTCGCCGGCTTCCTCGTCAACAAGTTCAGGGGGGACCCGGCGGTCCTGGCCCCCGGTCTAGTACGGATGACCTCTTTGACGGGCCGTCCCTTCCTCGGGACGCTGCCCTGGATCCCCGGTCTCGGCCTCGACGGGGAAGACTCTCTGGCCCTCGATGCTCCGCGCCCCATCAAGCTTCCGCTCGGCCGCGACGTGCTAAGGATCGCCGTCGCCCGCCTCGGTCGCATCAGCAACTTCACGGACTTCGACGCCCTGGCCCACGAGCCAGGCGTCTCCGTGCGCTTCACCGGGTCGGCGGAAGAGATACTGGACGCGGACCTCGCCGTCCTCCCAGGAACGAAAGCGACGGTCGAGGACCTGAAACTACTTCGCACCCGCGGCATCGACCACGCTTTCGCCACAAGGGCCCAGCGTGGTCTGCCCACGCTGGGTATCTGCGGCGGCTACCAGATACTCGGCGGGCACATCGAGGACGGCGTGGAGAGCGCCGCGGCGGAATCCGTCGGACTCGGGCTCCTGCCCGTCGAGACGTTCTTCGAGGAGGAGAAGGTCCTAGGGCGTCCTGAGGGACGGGCTTCCAATTTCGGGGACGCCGAAGTATCGGGGTATGAGATCCACCACGGAAGAGTCAGGCGAGACGGAGGCGACCCGCTTTTCGAGACCGGCGACGACACAGAAGGCTGCATGACAGGGGCTACGCTCGGCACCTCCTGGCACGGCATTCTAGAGTCAGACGGCTTCCGTCGCGCCCTGTTGCGATGGGTGGGCGCAGTACGCGGCCTCGACTGGAGCCCTGGCGAAGCGCCCTTCGCCGCAGCCCGCGAAGCGCAACTGGAGAAGCTCGGGGATCTGGTAGCGGATCACGTGGACCATGAAGCTTTGATGCGCCTGATAGACGAAGGGCAGCCTCCAGGGCTGCCCTTCGTCAGCTCTCAGCTAGTCAGCCAGTCAGTCAGTCAGCAGGCTGAGGATGTCGGTACGGTAGGCGCGGAGGCATCGTGTCGGGAAGGTGAAGGTCCGGCCTATGCTCCGCTTGCGTCTACGACGTCGGGCAGCGACGAGCAGCGGAGCATAGGCTGATGGCTGACAGCCCAGCAGAAGCCGGCCGGCTTCTGCTGCTCACGACTGCCGATACCGAGATCCTGGCCACCGCCAAGGCCTCGGAACATTTGCCCGAAGGTTTCCCGAAGCTGGGGTGCGCCAACCCTGCTGCGCTGGATGACCCTGCGGCGTTCTTCGAGAGCGAGCTGCCCGAGGCCAGGGCCGTGTTGGTGCGGCTGCTCGGTGGACGGAGGGCATGGCCAGAGGGACTCGAGGAGTTGCGTCTGCGTTGCGCTCGGCTGAGAGTTCCTCTGCTCGCCTTCGGTGGGGAGGCCGAGCCGGACGCGGAGCTTGCGGCGTTGTCGACCGTGCCAGCGGGGACCGTGCTCGAGGCTTTCGAGTACCTGCGTCACGGCGGCGTCCGCAACACGGAGAACCTGCTCCGCTTCGTGGCCGACACCGTTCTCATGGAGGGCTACGGCTTCGAGCCTGCGTCGGCGCTGCCTGAGGTCGGCGTCTACCACCCGCGGTTGCCTGAGGGCTCTCCGGTCGATGAATTGGTCGCGCGGCACGATCCGGCGCGGCCTACGGTCGGTGTGGTCTTCTACCGCGCGCACTGGATGAGCGGGAATACAGCCTTTGTGGACGATCTCGTCGATGCCTTGGACGAGGCCGGGGCCGACGCCCTGCCTGTGTACTGCTACTCGTTGCGCGCAGGTC